>NZ_JBEZXR010000037.1:0-87088 GCF_040638135.1 Streptomyces sp. NPDC026673
GTGCGGCATCCGGGACGACAAGAGCAGGTGCCCGCCATGCACATAAATATGCGGTCCAGAATGCCCAGCCCCGGAGGCCCCGACCCCGGCCCACCACACACGCAGCGGCGCGGTGCCTGACCGCGCCGGGCAATCGGGCGGGAGGGCGGGGAAAAAGCCCAACCGCAACCACAAACGGCCCGCACACAGAGACCCCGGTCAGCCGACCGCCAAGGTCACCGCACTGCGAGATCCTGCAACCCCACCACCCGCAGCAGCCGCAGCCGCTCGTACGACTCGCTCCCCGGCCGCGCCGTGTAGACGATCAGCCGCTGACCGCGCTCCGCGCTCAGCAGCACCTCGCACTCCAGCTCCATCAGCCCGACCACCGGATGCTGGAACCGTCTCACGTCGGCGCACCGCACGGCGACCTCGCGGGTCTCCCACAGGCGCGCGAACTCCCGGCTGCGACGCCGCAGTTCCGCCACCAGCGCCCCCGCGCGCCGATCGTCGGGCCGGGCGGCCAGCACCGCGCGCAGGTGGGCGACATGGCGCCGGGCGTGCTCCGCACGGTCCGCCGCGGGGAAGAGCTCGCGCGCCGAGGCGTCCAGGAAGAAGCGCCGCACCAGGTTGCGCTCCGCCGGCGGACGGGACGCGGCGTCGCCGACGAGCGCCGCGGCCATCGCGTTCTGGGCGAGGACGTCGCCCGTGTCGCTGACGACCTGCGCGGGGGTGTCGTCGAGCCGGTCGAGCACCAGGAGCAGCCCGGGCCGTACGTGCCCGGTGCCGTGGGGCGGTTCCTCGCCGGCCAGGTGGAACAGGTGGTCGCGCTCGTCCTCGGAGAGGCGCAGCGCACGCGCGAGGGCGCCGAGGATCTGCCGGGAGGGACGGGGACCGCGTGACTGCTCGAGCCGGGTGTAGTAGTCGGCGGACATCCCGGCGAGCTGGGCGACCTCCTCGCGGCGCAGCCCGGGCGTGCGGCGCCGCGCGCCGTCCGTGAGGCCCACGTCGGACGGTGCGAGGCGGGCGCGGCGGCGACGCAGGAAGTCGGCGAGTCGCCCACGGTCGAGGTCCACGGTTCAAGGATCACGCCGGGCGGAGGCGTTATCCAGGGAGTGTCGGTCCCCGGATCGGAAGGTCCCTCCCGCCGTGCCGCGGGCCGCCGCAGCCCGGTCCGGACGCGGCGACGAGAGGGATCGCGGACGCGCACGCCGGTGACGGGTGCGACCGGTCGGGTCGGCAGCCGGTTCATGCCGAGGCCGCTGCGGTGGCGCCGCCCGGCGACGAGCCGCCGTTCGCAGTATCCGCCGGTGGGGGCGGCCCGCGACGCGGGCGTGCTCTGACTCACCCGATCCGGGGACGCAACGGCCGCCGTGCCGCGTGCGCCGCCCGACCTGCTGGGACGCTGTGCGCATGACGACGGCACGGCGGCCGGTCCCCGCGGGGGTGGGCCAGGTGGTGGCGCGTATGCGCGCGCTCGGCACGGCACTCCCGCCCCGGGACGGGGTGGCGGTGTTCAACCGTGTCTATCTGTCGGTCACCGAGGAGCTGGACGGCCGCCTGGCCGCGGGCGGTTTCGGTGATCCCGTGGCCGCCGCCGAACTGGCCGCCCGCTTCGCCGCGCGCTATCTGCGTGCGGTGGACGGCGCGGTCGACGGCCGCGCCGTCCCGGCCTGCTGGCGGCCGCTGCTGCAACTGCGCGGGCACCGCGGCATCCGCCCGCTGCAGTTCGCGCTCGCCGGGATCAACGCGCACGTGGGCCACGACCTGGCGCTCGCCGTGGTGGACACCTGTTCCGCGCTGGGGTGCGACCCTCCGGCGATGGAGCGGGACTTCGACCGGGTCGGGGATCTGCTGACCTCCGTCGAGGAACGCGTCCGCGAGGAACTGATGCCCGGCCCGGACCTGCTGGACCTCGCCGACCCGCTGACCCACCTCGCCGGTTCCTGGAGCCTGGAACGCGCGCGGGACGCGGCGTGGGCCGCGTCCCGCGTGCTGTGGTCCCTGCGCGGACTGCCCGAGGTGTACGAGGAGTTCGCCGAGAAGCTCGACGCGGGTGTCGGGCTGGTGGGGCGCTTCCTGCTGACTCCGCTGGGCCGCTGAGGGCGCCTCAGTCCTCGTCGAGGCCGACCGGGGCGATCTCGTCGTAGAGGTCGCCGGGGCCGGGGTTGGTCGGGTCCGTGGCGCCGCCGAACTGGTGCATGACGCCCCACACGGCGTTGAGCGCGGTCTGCACGGCGCCCTCGGCCCAGCCAGCCGTCCAGGAGATGTCGTCGCCGGCGAGGAAGATGCCGCGCTTGTCCTCGGGCAGGGTGTCCTGCATGAAGTGGGTGAACAGGCGCCGCTGGTAGCGGTAGTGGCCGGGCAGGTTCGCCTTGAACGCGCCCATGAAGTAGGGCTCGTTCTCCCAGGACACGGTCACCGGGTTGCCGATGATGTGCCGCCGTATGTCGACCTTCGGGTAGATCTCGCCGAGCGACTTGAGCATGACCTCCATGCGCTCGGACGCGCTCAGCGGCAGCCACTTGAGGCTGTCGTCGCACCAGGTGTAGGAGAGGCAGATCACGGCCGGCCTGTCGGGGCCGTCGTCCAGCAGGTAGGTGCCGCGGGTCATGCGGTCGGTGAGCGTCATGCTCATCACGTCGCGGCCCGTCTCCTCGTCCTTGTCCAGCCAGAACGGCCGGTCGACGGGGACGAAGAGCTTGCTGGACTCCATGTAGTGGGTGCGCTCGATCGCCGTCCAGTGGTCGATCGGGAAGAGCGAGTCGTCGCAGTCGATCTTGCTGAGCAGCATCCAGCTCTGTGCGGTGAAGATCGCGGCGCGGTAGGTGCGGATGTCGCCGTTCGCGTCGGTGACGGTGATCCGGTTGCCCGCGGTGCGGTGCAGCCGGGTGACGGCCGGGCGGGGGTCGCCGCCGTGCAGCGACTTCAGCGAGGTGCCGTGCGGCCAGTGCACGATCTTCTGCGGCTCGCGCTCCCACAGCCGCTGCGGGAGCTGCTGGCTGCCGCCGACGATGCCGCGGTGGTGGTCGTCGGCCTCGGTGTAGACGACGCGCAGGATCTCCAGGATGGAGTTGGGGAAGTCGGTGTCCCAGCCGCCGGTGCCGAAGCCGACCTGGCCGAAGATCTCGCGGTGGCGGAAGGACTTGAAGGCGTCGGAGTCGCAGAGGAAGCCGTAGAAGGTCTGGTTGTCGAGCTTCTCCACGAGCTTCGCCCAGATCTCGCGGATGCGCGGGACGTCGCGCTCGCGCATGGCGCGGTTCATGTCGGAGAAGTCCGCGCCCTCCTCCAGGCAGGCGTTCCACGCGTGCGCGACGTCGCGGTACACCTGCGGGAGGTCCTCGATGGTCTCGGCGTAGTGCGACTCGCCCTTGAGGTCGACGACGGTCGAGGGGGTCTCGGGCGCGAGCGGGTTGGGGAACGGCTTGGTCTCCAGGCCCACGAGGTCGATGTAGTGCTGCAGGGCGGTCGAGGAGGGCGGGAAGCGCATCGCGCCCATCTCCGCGGTCAGGCTCTCGTCACAGCCCTCGAAGCCCACGGTGCGCAGCCGCCCGCCGATCCGGTCGGCCTCGTAGACGACGGGCCGGAGGCCCATCTTCATCAGCTCGTACGCGGCGACGATGCCGGAGAGGCCGCCGCCGATGACCGCGACCTCCGCGCCGTGCTCGGTCGCCGGTATGGAGCCCAGGCCCGCGGGGCTCGCCAGGAAGTCGTCGTACGCGTACGGGAAGTCCGGGCCGAACATGGTGATCGGCGGCGCCGACCGCACCTCGGGGTGCTGCTCGTCGTGGACCGCGGTGGGCACCGTGGACGTCATGGCGTGGCTCTCCTGGCTGTGAAGCGGGGGTGGGGCGGTGGAGCGGGGGTGGAGTGCGGGTCAGCCCAGCGAGCGGTAGAGCTCGGGGCGGCGGTCGTCGAGGTAGGGGGTCTCCTCGCGGACCGCGCGCAGGAGTGCCGGGTCGGCGTCGGCGACGACCAGTTCCTCGGCGGTGCCGGCGCGGGCGCGTACGGCGCCGTCGGGCCCGGCGAGGCAGCTGAGCCCGGCGAAGTCGAACTCGCCCTCGGGGCCGCAGCGGTTGGCGTAGGCCACGTGCAGCTGGCTCTCGTACGCACGGGCCGGGACGAGGGTCTGGGCGACGAACTCGTAGGGCCGCATCAGCGCGGTGGGCACGGCGAGCAGCTGGGTACCGGACAGGGCGTGGGCCCGCACGTTCTCCGGGAACTCGACGTCGTAGCAGATGAGGAGGCCGATCCGGGTGCCGTCGAGCTCGGCCTGGACGACGGCGTCGTCGCCGGGGGTGAACCAGGTGCGCTCGAAGTCGCCGAAGAGGTGGGTCTTGCGGTAGTTGGCGAGGCGCTCGCCGTCCGGGCCGATCAGCTGGGCGGAGTTGAAGACGCCGCAGCCGTCGCGCTCGGGGTAGCCGTAGACGATCCCGAGGCCGTGCTCGGCGGCGATCCGCGCGACGCGGGCGGCGCTCGGGCCTCCGGCGGCTTCGGCCAGGTCGGGTATCGCGTCGCCGAGGGCGTAGCCGGTCAGGAACATCTCGGGGGTGACCAGCAGACGGGCTCCCGCGGCCGAGGCCCGGCGCGCCGCGGCGTCGAGCGCGGCCAGGCTGTCGTCCACGGAGGAGGGGACGCCGCTCGGGCCTTGGTACAGCGCGGTGCGCAGCGGCGCCATGGAGCCTCTTTCGCCTGGTGGGAAGCGTGTTCCGGTCTGCCTCGACGGTACGATTCCGGGCATCCGGGCGACAAGACGCGTCCGTTGCGCACCGACCGTCGATTCGTTGCGCGCCGGGGCGGGAACGCGGCGATTCGTTGCGCCGGGTGTTCCCGCGCGCGTTCGTCGTCGCGCCGGGTCGTCCCGGCGCGGCCCCTACGCGGGTGAGCCGGAGGTGTAGCGGCGCAGCAGCGGGGAGAGCACCAGCACCGACTTGGTGCGCTCCACGAAGGGCTCGCCCGCGATCCGCTCCAGGACCCGCTCGAAGTGGCGCACGTCGGAGGCGTAGATCTGGACGACGGCGTCCGCCTCGCCGGTGACGGTCGAGGCGGAGGCGACCTCCGGGTAGCGCGACAGGCCGCGCCGGATGTCCTCCGGCGAGGTGTTGTGGCGGCAGTAGAGCTCGACGAACGCCTCGGTCTCCCAGCCCAGTGCGGCGGGCTCGACCCGGACGGTGAAGCCGGTGATGGCGCCCTCGGCAAGCAGCCGGTCGACCCGGCGCTTCACGGCGGGGGCGGAGAGCCCGACGAGGCCGCCGATGTCGGCGAAGGAGCGGCGGGCGTCCTCGGCGAGGGCGTGGACGATGCGTTCGTCGAGTTCGTTCAGTCGCACTGGGGGTGGGTCACTTCTCTTCGCGAGCGAGCGGGGAACGGCGCATGCCGTACGCGACACAGACTACGAGCCCGGGCGCCGTCCGACCGGCGCAGCACCCCCGGGTGATCGCGTCGCAGCCGATCGTCACCCTCGCGCGGGGTCCGAGACCGTCGGACGGTCCCGGCCGGCCGCGGGTCGCCCCGGGCCGTGACCGCGCCCGGTCACGGCTGCGCCCCGTCCGCTTCCGCGAACGGGGCGCCCGGCCGGAGGTGCCGGCTACTGCCAGCTGGCGTGCAGCGGCTTGCCCTCGGCGTAGCCGGCCGCGCTCTGGATGCCGACGACGGCCTTCTCGGCGAACTCGGCGAGGTTGGCGGCCCCGGCGTACGTGCAGGAGCTGCGGACACCCGCGATGATCGAGTCGACCAGGTCCTCGACGCCGGGACGGGCCGGGTCGAGGAACATCCGCGAGGTGGAGATGCCCTCCTCGAACAGGCCCTTGCGGGCACGGTCGTAGGCGGACTCCTCGCTGGTGCGGTTGGCCACGGCGCGGGCGGAGGCCATGCCGAAGCTCTCCTTGTACAGCCGGCCGTCGGCGGTCTGCTGCAGGTCGCCGGGGGACTCGTAGGTGCCCGCGAACCAGGAGCCGATCATGACGTTGGACGCACCGGCGGCGAGCGCCATGGCGACGTCGCGCGGGTGCCGGACCCCGCCGTCGGCCCAGACGTGCTTGCCGTGCCGCGCGGCCTCGGCGGCGCACTCCAGGACGGCGGAGAACTGGGGGCGTCCCACGCCGGTCATCATGCGGGTGGTGCACATCGCGCCGGGGCCCACGCCGACCTTGACGATGTCGGCACCGGCCTCGATCAGGTCGCGCACGCCCTCGGCGGAGACGACGTTGCCCGCCACGACCGGCACCTGCGGGTCCAGCGCGCGGACGGCCTTCACGGCCTGGATCATGCTCTCCTGGTGGCCGTGGGCGGTGTCGACGACGAGGGTGTCCACGCCCGCGTCGAGCAGCTGCTTGGCCTTGCCCGCGACGTCGCCGTTGATGCCGACGGCGGCGGCGATGCGCAGCCGCCCGCCGGCGTCGGTGGCCGGGGTGTAGAGGGTGGCGCGCAGCGCTCCCTTGCGGGTGAGGATGCCGGCCAGCCTGCCGTCGGCGTCGACGGCGGGGGCGAGCTTGCGGTGGGCCTCCTCCAGGCGGTTGAAGGCCTCGCGCGGGTCGATGTCCGCGGGCACCAGCAGGAGGTCCTTGGACATCACCACGGACACCTGGGTGAAGCGGTCCACACCGGTGAGGTCGTGCTCGGTGACGATGCCGACCGGACGCCCGTCCTCGACGACCACGGCGGCGCCGTGCGCGCGCTTGGGCAGCAGGGCCAGGGCGTCGGCGACGGTGGCGTGCGGGCCCAGCACGATCGGGGTGTCGAGGACGAGGTGGCGCTGCTTGACCCAGCCGATCACATCGGTGATCACCTCGATCGGGATGTCCTGGGGGATGACCACCAGGCCTCCGCGACGGGCGACGGTCTCGGCCATGCGCCGTCCGGCGATGGCGGTCATGTTGGCGACCACGAGCGGGATGGTGGTACCGGTGCCGTCGGGCGCCGAGAGGTCCACACCCTGGCGGGAACCCACCGCCGAGCGGCTGGGGACCATGAACACGTCGTCGTACGTCAGGTCGTACGGAGGCTTTGCATCATTGAGGAAACGCACGTACTTCAGTTTTGCATGGGCGGAGCCGGAATGAACACGGAGGAAACTCCGGTGCTCACAAAGGGTCGCTCGTAGCTTCCTCCAAAACGACCTCGAAGCGGAGCCCGGCGGGATCGTGGAAGGCGGCGGCGTCCGCGAGGACCCGGCGGGCGGTCTCCCACTCCCCCGGCTCGGCGGCCGCGTACCCCTGCCACCCGCGTACGACCAGGCGCAGGCCGCCCTGTGCGGGGTCCGGCAGGTCGGTGAGGCAGTCGTAGAGCGCGTCCCAGTTGCGGCCGAACCAGTGGGGCAGCCTCAACTGCTCGGCGCTGCGGTCCATGAACGCGCTCTTGGTGGTGACCCCGTGGAGGTCCAGCACCGCCGTTGCCGTCATCTGCGGACCGCCCTGAAGGTCTTGTAGTGGTCGTCGGTGTAGTAGATCTCGCCGCCGGCTCCGGTGACGATGCGGCGGGCGCCGCGGTCCGGCGCACCCGGGGTCGGCACGGTGTACTCGTGGTAATAGTCGCTCGGGCGTGACGGCAGGATGCCCTCGAAGTTGTGGAAGACGGTGCCGTCCTTCGCGTACGGGAAGGGGCCGCCCGTGTCGATCAGGCGGAGCGTCTCCCGGGCCTCGGCGGGCAGGGTGCCGGCGGCCACCGTGGGCACCGTCTCCGCCGGCGATGTATCGGCCGTCGGCAGCGAGCAGCCGGTGAGCAGCAGCGCGAGAGCGCCCAGGAGGGCGACGGTGATCGCGAGGAGGCGGCGGGCGGGCCCGGTCGGCATGCGGTGATGCTGTCACAGCCGGGGGCACCGGCCGCGCACGGCGCGCGTGGCGACGGCGCCCGGGCCCTACGCGCCCCGGGCCGCCTCGGGGTCGGAGCGGTCGAGGGCCGGGCGCGGCATGGGGGCCGTGGAGTCCAGCAGGTAGTCGGCCGCGGCGGTGTCCGTCACGATGCTGGTGACCAGGCCGGACCGGAGCACGGCGTCGACCGCGGCGGCCTTGCGCGACCCCCCGGCGATGGCGAGGACCTCGGGGATGCGGCGCAGCCGGTCCGCCTCGATCGTGATGCAGCGCTCGCCCAGGTCACGGCCGACCAGTCGGCCCTCGGCATCGAACAGATGCGAGGACATCTCCGCGGCGACGCCCAGGGACGCGTAGTGCTCGCGCTCCGCCTCGGTCAGGGCGTCGTGGACGGTGGAGATGCCGGCCGCCCACGAGCCGATCGACACCACGGCCACGGTGACCTTGTCGAAGTAGCTCATGGCCGCCGCGATGCCGCTCTGGGCGCGCAGCGCGGCGGCGGTCGCCGGATCGCGCAGCACCATCGGGGCGTACATGGGGTGGGCCTCGCCGCCGGAGACCGCCGCCGCGGTGCGGACCGCCTCCACCGAGCCGCGGTCGGCGGTGCCTGCGTCGTACACGCCGGTGAGCTGGACGACGGTGCACGGCGGCAGCCGGTCGAGGGCGTTCGCCATGGTGATGATGGAGCGCCCCCAGGCGAGGCCGAGCACGTCGCCCTCGCTGACGAGCTCGCCGAGCAGTTGGGCGGCGACCGCGCCGAGGTTCTCCGGGTCGGGGCCGTCGGTCTCGTCGGCGGGCGACTCGACGACGACGGCGTGCCGCAGCCCGTAGCGGGCCCGCAGGGCGTCGGAGCGCTCGGCGTCGAGTTCCGCCGGGACCCTGATCTCGATCCGCACGAGGTCGCGCTCGAGGGCCGTCTCCAGGACCCGGGCCACCTTGAAGCGGCTCACGCCGAACTCCTCGGCGATCTGGATCTTGGATTTGCCCTCCAGGTAGAAGCGGCGCGCCATCGCCGCCGCCTGGACCATCTCGCCGGGGCCCATGCGCACCCCTGTGCGGCCTGTGGTCACGTTCTCTCCCCAGTTGCCCATCTGATCGGCTCCGCGCTCATCCTCGCACGTACTCCGCGGTACCGGAGCACGCTGCCCACGGAGTGGTCAGTGCGCGCAGGCGGCCGCCGCCTGCTTGCGCAGACCCCTCACGGCCTCGGCCGGATCCTCGGCGCCGTAGACGGCGGAACCGGCGACGAAGACGTCCGCGCCGGCCTCGGCACAGCGCTCGATGGTGGCGGCCGAGACGCCGCCGTCGACCTGCAGCCACAGATCCAGGCCGTGCTTGTCGATCAGCTTCCGGGCGCGGCGGATCTTGGGCAGCATGATGTCCAGGAAGGCCTGGCCGCCGAAGCCGGGCTCCACGGTCATGATCAGCAGCATGTCGAGCTCGGGCAGCAGATCCTCGTACGGCTCGACCGGGGTGGCGGGCTTCAGCGCCATGGAGGCCCGGGCACCCTTGGCGCGGATCTCCCGGGCCAGGCGCACCGGGGCCGCGGCCGCCTCGACGTGGAAGGTGACGGAACTCGCCCCCGCCTCGACGTAGGCCGGGGCCCAGCGGTCCGGATCGGCGATCATCAGGTGACAGTCGAGCGGGGTCTCCGTCGCCTTGCGGAGCGACTCCACCACCGGCACGCCGAGCGTCAGGTTGGGGACGAAGTGATTGTCCATCACGTCGACGTGGAGCCAGTCCGCGCCCTCGACGGCCCGCGCCTCGTCGGCGAGCCGCGCGAAGTCGGCGGAGAGAATACTGGGGTTGATCTGCACGGCCATGCCCCCAGTATGGCGGTGGACGCCGCCCGCCCGCGCACCGGGCGACCGGCTGTGGAAAACCACCCCGCACGGCCCGGGCGGGCGTGGGATGCTGTGCGGATCGAGAGCACTCCTCGGGGGACGCCTTGGCGAGGCGGAGGTGGCGGGTGTGAAGGCTCCACGCGATTGGGCGGTTCTGGTCTGCGGACGCCGCGGCAAATGGGTCGTGCTGGCGCTGTGGCTCGTCCTGCTGGTGGTGATCGCGCCCCTGGCCCAGAAGCTCACGGACGCCCAGCAGAACGACTCCTCCTCCTGGCTGCCGGGCAGCGCCGAGTCCACCCGGGTCCTGGAGCTGCAGAAGGGGTTCCTGCCCGACACCGCGCCCGCCGTCGTCATCTACGCGCGCCCCGGAGGGCTGACCGCCGACGACCGCACGACGGTCGATCAGGACGCGGCGCGGATACGGGAGATGACGGCCAACGGCGTCTTCGGCAGCCGCACCGTCGGCCCGGTGTACGAGGAGCGGGCGGCCGGCCCGCGCGCCGCGCAGCTCATCGTCCCGATCAGCGTGGACGAGGGCGGCTGGACGGGCCTCGCCGCCGCGGTGGCCGACATCCGCGCCGTCGCCGGCGAGGACACCGGCGGCCTCGAGGTGCACATCACCGGACCGGGTGGTTTCGCGGCCGACTCCGCCGAGGCCTTCGAGGGCATCGACGGCACCCTGCTGTACAGCGCGCTCGCCGTGGTCGTCGTCATCCTGCTGCTGACCTACCGCAGCCTCACCCTCATCCTGCTGCCGGTCGTCTCGGTCATCGGAGCCCTGTTCACGGCGCAGGCGGCCGTCTATCTGCTGGCCGAGCACGCCGACCTCGTCGTCAACGCGCAGAGCGCGGGCATTCTCACCGTCCTGGTGTTCGGCGCCGGTACGGACTACGCGCTGCTGCTGGTGGCCCGCTACCGCGAGGAGCTGCGGCGTCACGAGGACCGGCACGAGGCCATGGCGCTCGCCCTGCACCGGGCGGGACCGGCGATCGTCGCCAGCGCCGCCACGGTCGCGGTGAGCATGCTGTGCCTGCTGGCCGCCGAGATGAACTCGACCTCCGGACTCGGGCCGGTCGCCGCCGTCGGCATCGCCATCGGCCTGGCCGCCATGCTCACGCTCTTCCCCGCCCTGCTGGTCATCGTGGGCCGCTGGGTGTTCTGGCCCGCGATCCCGCACGTCGGCTCGGCGGAGCCCACCCGCAGCGGGCTGTGGTCCCGGACGGGGCACCGGATCGACCGGCGGCCGCGGGCGGTCTGGGTGGGCACCGCCGCCGCACTGGCCGTGCTGTCGCTGGGCCTGATCGGCCTGAAGGCGGCGGGCCTGAGCAACGCCGAGAGCTTCACCGGCACCCCCGACTCCGTCACCGGCCAGCAGGTCGAGGCCCGCTACTTCCCGGCCGGCTCCGGACAGCCGCTGGTGGTGATCGCCGACGCGGACGCGGCGGCGGAGGTGAAGGCCGCGCTCGGCGGCCTCAAGGGCGTCGCCCCCGGCTCGGCGGTCGTCCCGCGGGGGGCGCCGGCGGAGAAGGACGGACGGGTCTATCTGGAGGCCACGCTCACCGACCCGGCCGACAGCCAGGCCGCCAAGGACACCGTGGACCGCGCCCGGGAGGCCCTGCACGCCCTGCCCGGCGCCGACGCCAAGGTCGGCGGCGGAACGGCGACCCAGCTCGACGCGGGCCGCGCCGCCGCGCACGACAACAAGCTGCTCATCCCGATGATCCTCGTCGTCGTGCTGGTGATCCTCGCCATCCTGCTGCGGGCCCTCATCGCGCCACTGGTGCTCATCGCGACCGTCGTGCTCTCCTTCGCCGCCGCGCTCGGCGTCAGCGTGCTCGCGTTCCGCCACCTCTTCGGTTTCGCGGGCGAGGACACGGCCTTCCCGCTCTTCGTCTTCGTCTTCCTGGTGGCGCTGGGCATCGACTACAACATCTTCCTGATGACGCGGATCCGCGAGGAGACCGCGCTGTCCGGGACCCGCGAGGGCACCCTCGTCGGCCTCGCGGCCACCGGCGGCGTCATCACCTCCGCCGGTCTCGTCCTGGCCGGCACCTTCGCGGCACTGGCGACACTGCCGGTGGTCGGCTTCGCCGAGATCGGCTTCGCGGTCGCCTTCGGCGTCCTGCTGGACACCCTGGTCGTGCGGTCGGTGCTGGTCACCGCGCTCAGCCTCGACCTGCGGCACCGGGTGTGGTGGCCCAGCCGCCTGGACCGGCCCCGCGCCGCGCCGCGGGCGGGGGAACCGACGGCCCTGGACGCCCCGCGCGCCGGTGCGTCAGGTCCGTGAGCGACGGCGGACGGGCGGTGCCGCCGGTCACGGCGGCTCCCGCACAGACGTGACCGCCCGCGCGGGGCGCGGGCGGTCACGTGCGGCACGGCGCGTCTCACGCGTTGGGACGCTTGCCGTGGTTGGCGCCCTTCTTCTTCCGGGCGCGCCGCTTGTTGCCACGCTTGGACATGACGCCCAACTCTCTCATTCGGGACAATTCGGCCGCGGCCAGTCTACGGCGGCCCCCGGCGAGCGGCACGCCGGTGAGGTGACGGGGCGGCCGCGGCCGCGGTTTCCACGCCGGCCGCGTGGTCAGTCCGGGAAGTGCTCGCGCATGAAGGCGTTGCGGAAGGTGCCGGACGGATCGAGCCTGGCGGCGAGCCGCCGGAAGTCGTCGTAGCGCGGGTAGAGCTCGCGCAGCGTGCCGGGCGAGGGCGTGAAGAGCTTGCCCCAGTGCGGGCGGGCGGCGAAGGGGGCCAGCGCCTCCTCGACGACCCGGACCGCCCGCGCGACCGCCTCCGCGTCCGGGCTCCAGGTGAAGTGGAAGGCGATGCTGTCGCGCCCGTAGGCCGGGCTGAGCCACAGCGAGTCGGCCGCCACGGCACGGATCTCACTGATCAGCAGCACGGACGAGAACCGCTCCCGTACCCGCCACAGGGCGTCGAACGCCGCCGCGGCGTCCCGCCGGTCCACGAAGAACTCCGACTGGATCTCCTCCCCGCTGCTCGGGGTGAACTCGAGGCGGAAGTGCGGCAGCCGCTCGTGCCAGGGCCCGACGGCACCTTGCTGCGGCGTGCAGTGCGTCCCCGGCATGCCGGGGATCGGGTGCCGCGGCCCGTCGGCCGCGATGGCCCCGAACCACGTGCCGGGCGCGGGCTCGGCCGTGTCGGCGTCGACCCGCTCCTTGACCCACACCTGGTCGACGGCCCGGTCCCGCCACCGGGTGAACGCGGACACGCTGTACGCGCCGGCCATCACCGCGTCGAGGTTCTCCCGGAACCCCTCCCCGGGCATGTCCTCGTAGACCGTCTGCCGCATGGTGAAGGCGGGCACCAGGTCGAGGGTCAGCCGTGTCACCACGCCGAGCGCGCCGAGGGCGACGACAGAGCCGTCGAAGTCCGGGTCGCCACGCCGGATCTCGACGCACTCGCCGTCGGCGGTGACCATGGTCAGCGCCCGTACCGCCCCGGCCAGGCTGCGGTTCGCGGTGCCGGAGCCGTGGGTGCCGGTGGCGCACGCCCCGGCCACGGAGATGTGCGGCAGGGAGCCGAGATTGTGCAGCGCGAGGCCCGCGTCGTCGATGGCGTGGACGATCTCGCCGAAGCGCAGCCCTGAACCGACCGTGGCGGTGCGGGCGGCGGGGTCGATGTCGATCACGGCGGGCAGCCGCGAGGTCGAGACATGCTCGCCGTCGGTGTCGGCGACGGTGCTGAAAGAGTGCCGCGTACCCAGGGCGCGCACCCGGCCGGAGCGCGCGACGATCTCCTGAAGCCGGGCCACGGACTCGGGGCGGTGGAGTCGGCGTGCGGTGAAGGCGACGTTGCCGCCCCAGTTGCTCTCCGCGGGCATCGCGGTCGTTCCTTCCTGTCCGGCCTCGCTCCCGGCCGCCGCTCGGCGCGCGGCGTGCCCGGTCCAGCGGTCGAGGCCTCCGGTTCCACGGTGATTGTCGCCGCCGGCGCGTGCGCGCGGGGGCCCGGGGTCGCCGGACACGCCGGTTCCTCCGTGCCGGCTCGCACCTCACGGGACGGCTGCCGCGGTTCCCGGTCCACACCCATGGTATTGACGTGCTCCCGTCAGGCTGGCATGGTCTAGACCTAACCTGGGCTCAACGGGAAGGTGCCACAGGGAAGTTCACGCTCTCCGATGCACGACGGGCTCCGCGCCCCGTCCGTGCGTGATCCCCCGCCCCGCAGCCGTGCGAGCACCCCCGCGAAGCTCCCTCCCCCCACGACCACGGCCCCGGGCCGGGTAAGGAGCGACTCCCCCATGTCCACGTCCCTCGCCGGACGGCCTCCCACCGGGCGCGCCGCCCTGGGCCCGTCCGTGGTGTTCGCCGTCCTCGCCGCACTCCTCGCCACCCTGTTCGTCGCGACGCCGGCCGCCCGCGCGGCGGACGGCCAGATCACCGGCCTCGCCGGCAAGTGCGTCGACGTCGCCGCGGCGAACAGCGCCAACGGCACCGCCGTACAGCTCTACGACTGCAACGGGACCAACGCCCAGCGCTGGTCCAACCCCGGCGACGGCACACTGCGCGCGCTCGGCAAGTGCCTCGACGTCGTCGACCGCGGCACCGCCGACGGAGCCGCGGTCCAGTTGTGGGACTGCGCGGGCAGCGCCAACCAGCAGTGGGTCGTCACCGCGGCCCACGACATCGTCAACCCCGCCGCCAACAAGTGCCTGGACGTCCGCGACAACAGTTCCGCCAACGCCACCCGGCTGCAGATCTGGAGCTGCACCGGCGGGGCCAACCAGAAGTGGAACGCCCCCGCGAGCGGCGGCGGCGGCACCAACCCGTCCGGATTCGTCGTCAGCGAGGCCCAGTTCAACCAGATGTTCCCGGGCCGCAACGGCTTCTACACCTACAGCGGCCTGGTCGCGGCCCTGAGCTCCTACCCGGGCTTCGCCAACTCCGGCAGCGACACCGTGAAGAGGCAGGAGGCCGCCGCCTTCCTCGCCAACGTCAGCCACGAGACGGGCGGGCTGGTGTACGTGGTCGAGCAGAACACGGCCAACTACCCGCACTACTGCGACTGGGGCCGGCCCTACGGCTGCCCGGCCGGCCAGGCGGCGTACTACGGCCGCGGCCCCATCCAGCTCAGCTGGAACTTCAACTACAAGGCGGCGGGCGACGCCCTCGGCATCGACCTGCTGGGCAACCCCTGGCGCGTCGAGCAGGACGCCGCCGTCGCCTGGCGCACGGGCCTTTGGTACTGGAACACCCAGAGCGGCCCGGGCACGATGACCCCGCACAACGCCATGGTGAACCAGGCCGGCTTCGGCCAGACGATCCGCTCCATCAACGGATCCCTGGAGTGCGACGGCCGCAACCCGGCGCAGGTGCAGAGCCGGGTGAGCAAGTACCAGCAGTTCACGGCGATCCTCGGGGTCGGCGCGGGCGGCAACCTCTACTGCTGAGCTCCGTGTGGCGGGGTGCGGCCCGGACTCCCCGGGCCGCACACGTCACCCGCCGTCAGTCCCCGGTGCGGCGCAGCAGGGCGAGGTACATCGCGTCGGTTCCGTGCAGATGGGGCCAGAGCTGGACGTCGGGACCCTCGCCGAGGTCGGGCACTCCGGGCATGAGGGGGCGGGCGTCCACCCATTCGGCGGGGACGGCACCCGGCCGGCCCAGGACGTCCTCCACGACGGCGCGGGTCTCGGCGGC
The DNA here is from genome assembly GCF_040638135.1 of Streptomyces sp. NPDC026673. Taxonomy (NCBI): domain Bacteria; kingdom Bacillati; phylum Actinomycetota; class Actinomycetes; order Kitasatosporales; family Streptomycetaceae; genus Streptomyces; species Streptomyces sp. NPDC026673. The sequence continues at coordinate 15,283 of NZ_JBEZXR010000037.1, forward strand.
GTGCGGGGAGCAGGTCGCGTAGCCGACGACGCCACCGACGCGCACCGCGCGCAGCGCGGACTCCAGCAGACCGCGCTGGAGCGGCGCGAAGCCCGGCACGTCCTCGGCGCGGCGGCGCCAGCGGGCCTCGGGACGGCGGCGCAGGGCGCCCAGGCCGGTGCAGGGCACGTCGACCAGGACCCGGTCGAAGGCCCCGGGGCGCCAGGCCGGGCGGGTGCCGTCGGCGACGATCACCTCGTACGGGCCGGGGTTGCCGGACAGGGCGCGGGCGACGAGCCGGGCACGGTGCGGCTGCTTCTCGGAGGCGACCAGGGCCGCCCCGCGCTCCGCGGCGAGCGCGGCGAGCAGGGCCGCCTTGCCGCCGGGACCGGCGCAGCCGTCCAACCAGAGCCGGTCCGGGCCGTCGCCCAGCGGAGCGGCGGCCAGTGCGGCGGCGACGAGCTGGCTGCCCTCGTCCTGGACGCCGGCGCGGCCCTCGCGCACGGCCTCGATGGACGCGGGGTCGCCGCCCTCGGCGAGCCGGACGGCGTAGGGCGACCAGCGGCCGGGGACGGTCGCCTCGGCGGGGAGCGCGTCGGCGAGTTCCTGCGGCGTGGCGCGGCCGGGGCGCGCCACCAGGGTGACCTCGGGGCGCTCGTTGTCCGCGGCGAGCAGCTCCTCCATGCCGGCGCGACCGCCGCCGAGGGCGTCCCACAGGGCCGAGACGATCCAGCGCGGATGCGAGTGGACGACGGCGAGGTGGTCCTCGGGATCCTCGTCGTAGGGCGGCGCCACGTCGCCCAGCCAGGTGTCCAGGTCCTTCGCGGCGATCCGGCGCAGCACCGCGTTGACGAACTTGGCCCGCCCGTCGCCGAGCACCACACGGGCCAGCTCGACGGTGGCGGAGACCGCCGCGTGCGTGGGGATGCGGGTCCCCAGCAGCTGGTGCGTGCCGAGCGACAGGACGTCCAGCACGGGCGGGTCGACCTCGCGCAGCGGCCGGTCCACACAGGCCGCGATGACGGCGTCGTAGGTGCCCTGGCGGCGCAGGGTGCCGTACACCAGCTCGGTGGCGAGCGCCGCGTCGCGCCGGCCGAACTCCCGGCCCTTGCGCGCGGCCTCGGTCTCGGCCTCGCGCAGCAGCGCGGGCAGGACGAGGTTGGCGTACGCGTCGCGCTCGTCGACCGCCCGCAGTGCCTCGAACGCCAGGATGCGCACGGGGTCGCGCTGCGGCTTGCGGTAGGGCCGGCCGCCCTGCGGGGGTCCGCCCTGGGTGCGGCCCCGGCGGGCGGCGGGATGCGGTCGGCGGCGTGACGGTTCGCTCACGTGAAAGGTGCTCCGGGAGTGTCGGTGGTACGGCGGGGGCGCGGTGCGCCCCCGCTTCGAGCGTACGTGGAGGGCGTGCGGTTACCCGCCGAGCCGTTCGCCGGAGGGGACACGGACGCCGCGCGCCCAGTCGGCGGCGGCCATCGGCTTCTTGCCCTGCGGGCGCACCTCGCCGAGTTCCACGGCGTGGCTGCCGGTGCCCACGTACACGGCGCGCTTGGTGACCTCCAGCTCGCCGGGCGCCAGGTCGGTGCGCTCGGGCCGGGGGGTCACGGGGCCGATCTTGAGGCGCTCGCCGCCGAAGAGGGTCCAGGCGCCGGGCGCGGGGGTGCAGCCGCGGACCACCCGGTCGACGCGCAGCGCCGGGGCGTTCCAGTCGACCCGGGCGTCATCGACGGTGATCTTGGGAGCCAGGCTGATGCCCTCGCCGGGCTGCGGGCGGGCCACCAGCGTGCCGTCCTCGATGCCGTCCATGGTGGCGGAGAGCAGCTTCGCGCCGCTGTGCGCGAGCCGGGTGAGCAGGTCGCCGCTGGTGTCGCGCGGGCGGACGTCCTCGGTGACGACGCCGTAGACCGGCCCGGAGTCCAGGCCCTCCTCGATGAGGAAGGTCGCGGCGCCGGTGACCTCGTCGCCCGCCATGACCGCGTGCTGCACCGGTGCGGCGCCGCGCCAGGCGGGGAGCAGGGAGAAGTGCAGGTTGACCCAGCCGTGGGCGGGCACGTCGAGGGCGACGCGGGGCAGCAGCGCGCCGTAGGCGACGACCGGGCAGCAGTCGGGGGCGATCTCCCGCAGCCGGGCGAGGAAGTCCTCGTCGCGCGGCCTGGCGGGCTTGAGGACCTCGATGCCGGCCTCCTCGGCCCGCTGGGCCACGGGGCTGGCGATGAGCTTGCGGCCGCGTCCCGCCGTGGCGTCCGGCCGGGTGACGACGGCGACGACCTCGTGCCGGCCGGAGGCGATCAGGGCGTCGAGGGCGGGAACGGCGACCTCGGGGGTGCCGGCGAAGACGAGCCTCATGCGTACGGGATGCCTTTCTGCGGTGCGCGGCTCTACAGTGCGCGGCCGAATGTGCTGTGCGGGGAGACGCGGACCTGGGGCGCGGGCTGACCGGCCCACTCGGCCTCGCGTATGGCCTTCATGGCGGCCTTGCGCTGCTCGCGGTCGAGGCGGTCGATGAAGATGATGCCGTCGAGGTGGTCGGTCTCGTGCTGGATGCAGCGGGCGAGCAGCCGGGTGCCCTCGATGGTCACCGGGTCGCCGTGCATGTTGAAGCCCTTGGCGACCACGCCGTGGGCACGCTTGGTGTCGAAGCGCAGTCCGGGCAGGGAGAGGCAGCCTTCGGGGCCGTCCTGCTCGTCGTCGCTCAGACTGAGGTCGGGGTTGACCAGATGGCCGAGCTCGCCGTCCACGTGGTAGGTGAACACCCGCAGCGAGACGCCGATCTGAGGGGCCGCCAGGCCGGCGCCGGGGGCGTCCCGCATGGTCTCCTCGAGGTCCCGGACGAGGGTGCGCAGCTCCTTGTCGAAGACGGTCACGGGCTGCGCCTTCATGCGCAGCACGGGGTCGCCGAAGAGGCGGATCGGCTGGATGGACACGCGATGGCTCCGTGGTCGTACGGCGACAGGGCAACCGCACCAGTCTATGGGCCGGTGGGGTGGGGGCGCGCACCCCTGCGCACGCCCCCCGAAGGGTGCGATGCGCCCCTTATGCGTGACTCGATGGGAGTCTGGCGCGTTGGTCAAAGGAGTTTGACCCACAGGAGCCGGTTCGAGAGGCCAGTTGATGCCCGAACACGCAACTCATGACGCCCAGGCCAGGGCGAGCCTTCACCTGCTGGTGCGGGACATCGAGAGGGTCCGCCGACAGGTCGACGCGCTGCGTACCCTCACCACCCAGCTGGGCAATGTCTACCGTCCCCGCCGGGGCGGGCCGTCCGCGGGATTCGTGGTCTACGGCCGCGCCCCCGCCCCGACCGTCCGGCTCGCCCAGGAGCTGCGGGACAGCGTGGAGACCCTGGTGACCGCGGCCGTCGAGTTCGACCGCTCCCTGGGCTTCAGCTGGGACGCCGTCGGCTCCGCGCTGGGCGTCACCAAGCAGGCCGTCCACCGGCGGTACGGCAATCGGCGCGCGGCACCGGGCGGCGCCGCCACGGCGGAGGTGCACGGCGAGCCCCCCGCCCCGGCGGTCGTGCCCTCCGTCCCCGCGGCCCGCGCGATGCCCGCGCACACCGCGCCGGCGGCCCGTGACGAGGCCGTCCCCGGCGCCGTCCCCGCCCCGCGCACGGGCTGACCGGGCGGCTGCCGGGCCCGTCCCGTCCCGCCGCCCACCACGCCGACAGGACGGACGCCGGGGCGGGCGGGTGTGGCGGCCGGAGACGCCGCGGTCAGGACCGCGAATGCTCCGGGACCGCCGCGTCCAACGTGCGCTCCCCCACCGTCTGGCCGCCGCTCGTCTCCCCGGTCGGCCGGAAGCCGAGCCCCAGGTAGAAGCCCTCGGGGCCGTCGTCGCCGGGATGCCAGGTGGTGGTCATCCGGGCGCCGCCCCGGCGGCGGATCTCGGCGGCCACGGACTCGACCGCGAACCTGCCGTGCCCGCGCCCCTGTTCGCCCGCCGCGATGGCCAGGCGCCACAGGCCGGAGCGCAGGTCGGTGCCGCTTCCGTCGCCCGCGAAGTCGATGTCGAAGAACGCCATGAGGAATCCGACGACCCGGTCGCCGTCGAGGATGAGCCGGGGCCAGGCCGTCTCCCCGTACGCGTACGCCTCCGCCAGGGACTTCACGACGGGCGCCACCAAGTGCTCCTGGTCGGGACGGACCTTCAGGGCGATGGCGGCGTCGACGTTCTCGGGCGTGATCTTCTCCAGGCGCAGCGAGGTGGTCATGGCCGCCACCCTAGCCAGGTCAGCCCTGGGCCGTGGCCCGAGGGCGGCGGGCCGGGTACCTCCCCGACACGGCGCTACCCGATGTCCGGCGGGTCGATGCGGACGCGGACGGGATCGGGTTCCTTGCGGGCGATCCGGGCCGTCTGCGCGGACTTCAGGGCGGCCGCCAGGGCGGCGCCGCTGCCGGGGGGAACACGCAGCAGCACCCGCTCCCAGCGCTCGCCGGGAGGGGTGTCGCCGGAGCGGCGGGGCCGCGCCGGATCGACGATCGGCAGCGGGACCGGACCGAGGACATCCGTGCCCTCCGGCAGCCGGACCGTGGCCAGCAGGTCGGCGACGGCGGCGGGACGGCCGCTCACCGAGGCCATCCGGGAGACCGGGGGGAAGCCCAGCTCGGCGCGTTCGGCCAGCTCGCGCACCGCGTGGCCGACCGGGTCCCACCGGACGAGGGCCTGCACGGGCCGCAGCGTGGGCTCCCCCAGGACGACCACCGTGCCTCCCTCGTCGGCCGGACGCACCAGCGCCGCCGCCGCGGCCCAGCGGCGCAGGGTCTCCTCCCCCGCCCGCAGATCGGGCCGGTTGAGCAGGGCCCAGCCGTCCAGCAGCAGCGCGGCCGCGTAACCGCCCTCGGCGACCGGCTCCGCGCCCGGGGTCGAGATCACCAGCGCGGGCGTACCCGCCACGGACGCCAGCACGCTGTCGCGCCCGGAGGTCCGGACGGGCACCTTGGGGAACGCCCTGCCCAGCTCGTCCGCGGTACGCCGGGCGCCGACCACCTGGGCGCGCAGCCGGAAACCGCCGCACTCCTTGCAGTGCCAGCCCGCTTCGGGCCGCCCGCACCATCCGCAGTGCGGCGCGCTCTCCCCGTCGCCGAGCTGCAGCGGGCCCGCGCAGTGCGCGCAGCGGGCGGGCTCACGGCACCGCTCGCAGGCCAGGCGCGGCACATAACCGCGCCGGGGCACCTGCACCAGCACCGGCCCGCGCTGCAACGCGTCCCGCGTCACCTGCCAGGCGACGGACGGCAGCCGGGCCGCCCGCGCGGCGGCGTCCCGCGCCTCGTCGCCCTCGCCGACGGTGCGGACCAGGGGGGCGGCGGCCCGGACCCGATCGCGCGGCGCGGTGAGCGGCAGCGCCCACTGGGTGTCGACCAGTTGCGCGCCCTCCACGGTGCAGGTGAGGCCGCCGAGCAGGAAGCCCGTCCGCTCCTCGGCGGCCCTCAGCAGCAGGACGTCCCGGGCGTGTGGCTGCGGCGCGTGCTGCTCGGCGTGGCTGGAGTCCCCGTCGTCCCAGAGCACGGCCAGCCCGAGGTCCGCCACGGGCGCGAACATCGCGGCCCGGGTGCCGACGACCGCGCGCACGCTGCCGCGGCTCACGGCGAGCCAGCGGCGATAGCGCTCCTCCGGCCCGGCGTCGGCGGTGAGCAGCACATGGCGACCCTCGCCGACGAGCGCGGTGAGCGCCTCGTCGACGCGGGCGGCCGCGCGGCCGTCGGGCACGACGGCCAGCGCCCCGCGCCCCGACGCGAGCGTCGCCGCCATGGCACGGGCGATCTCCTCGGGCCAGTACGGCCCCGGCAGCGCCGTCCACACCGCACGCGGGGTGTCCCCCCGGGCCAGCGCCTGCAGGAACGCCGGTCCGGTCGGATAGCGCCGCCACGGCCCGGGCTCGGGCACGCCGGGAGCGGACAGCGGCTCCCGCGGCGGCTCCGCCTCGACCTTGGCGCGGCGCGGCGGCACCGCGAGCTGCACGATGTCGGCGAGGGCGCCCGCGTAGCGGTCGGCGACGGCACGGCACAGGCGGAGCAGCCCGGGGGTCAGCACCTCCTCGGGCGACAGGACCTGGGCGAGGGGCGCGAGGGGACCGCGGTAGTCGCTCTCGGGGAGCCGGTCCACGATGAAGCCGTCGTGCAGTTCCCCGCCTTCGCGGCGGCCGCCCTTGCCCACGCGGCCGCCGAAGCGCACCCGGACGCGCACTCCGGGCCGCGCCTCGGCGTCCATCGCGGCGGGCACCGCGTAGTCGAAGTACTGGTCGAGGTGGAGCAGGCCCTTGTCGACCAGGACGCGCGCCACGGGCAGCCCTTCGGCCAGCGCCGCGCCCCGCCAGGTCCGCGGCTTGGCGCGGGGCTCCTTGGCCTTGCGCACCGTCTCCCGGATGAGCGCGAGCTGCTCTCCCCCGTGCGGCTCCGCCGCCGGGGACACCTGTCGGTCGTCCTCGCTGCTCACAGCCTCAGTGTTACCAGACACGTCCGACACCGGACGCCGCCGGCGGTGTTCCCGGGGACGACGACGGCCCCGGACCGTGAAGGTCCGGGGCCGTCGTCAGGCCGTGGAGCCGGGGCGCTGGGGCCGGGACTTAGAGGCCGGCCGCCTGGCGCAGCGCCTCGACGCGGTCGGTGCGCTCCCAGGTGAAGTCCGGCAGCTCACGGCCGAAGTGGCCGTACGCCGCGGTCTGCGCGTAGATCGGGCGGAGCAGGTCGAGGTCGCGGATGATCGCGGCCGGGCGGAGGTCGAAGACCTGCCCGATGGCCTGCTCGATCTTCTCGTGGTCCACGGTGTGGGTGCCGAAGGTCTCGACGAACAGGCCGACGGGCTCGGCCTTGCCGATCGCGTAGGCGACCTGGACCTCGCAGCGCGAGGCGAGGCCCGCGGCGACGACGTTCTTGGCGACCCAGCGCATGGCGTAGGCGGCGGAGCGGTCGACCTTGGACGGGTCCTTGCCGGAGAAGGCGCCGCCGCCGTGGCGGGCCATGCCGCCGTAGGTGTCGATGATGATCTTGCGGCCGGTGAGGCCGGCGTCGCCCATCGGGCCGCCGATCTCGAAGCGCCCGGTGGGGTTGACCAGCAGTCGGTACCCGTCGGTGTCGATCTTGATGCCGTCGTCGAGCAGCGCCTTCAGCTCCGGCTCCACGACGAACTCGCGGATGTCGGGCGCGAGCAGCGACTCGAGGTCGATGTCGCTGGCGTGCTGCGAGGAGACGACGACGGTGTCGAGGCGCACGGCCTTGTCGCCGTTGTACTCGATGGTGACCTGGGTCTTGCCGTCGGGCCGCAGGTAGGGGATGGTCCCGTTCTTGCGGACCTCGGACAGCCGCCGGGAGAGCCGGTGCGCCAGCGTGATCGGGAGCGGCATCAGCTCGGGGGTCTCGTCGCAGGCGTAGCCGAACATCAGGCCCTGGTCGCCCGCACCCTGCTTGTCGAGCTCGTCGTCGTCGCCCTCGACCCGGCTCTCGTACGCCGTGTCGACGCCCTGCGCGATGTCCGGGGACTGCGCACCGATGGAGACCGAGACACCGCAGGACGCTCCGTCGAAGCCCTTCTTCGACGAGTCGTAGCCGATGTCGAGGATCTTGTTCCGCACCAGGGTCGCGATGTCCGCGTACCCCTTGGTGGTGACCTCTCCGGCGACGTGCACCAGACCGGTGGTGATCAACGTCTCGACGGCGACGCGCGAGGAGGGGTCCTCCTTGAGCAGGGCGTCGAGGATCGTGTCGCTGATCTGGTCAGCGATCTTGTCGGGGTGGCCCTCGGTCACGGACTCCGAGGTGAACAGGCGGCGGGACACATCGCTCCCTGGGGTTGCAGCGGCTGCTGGCTGATCATTGGCGGCTCGCGCGGGGCTGCGCCCGGCGGGCCATGGGTCAGTTTATCGTCCGACTCATGCGCTGGGACACGACATCTCGCACCTTGGATATGCCGTGACCTGCGACACTGTGCATCACCTCGGGGCGGAACGCCAGTAGCGCACACGTGCCGCCCCGAAGTGTCGTCAGGTCAGGCGGGCGACGACCAGATCCCACACCTGCTCCGCGAGGGCCTCCTTGGGCCCGTACGGCACGGCGGTCTCGCTGCCGTCGGCGCCGAGCACGACGGCCTCGTTCTCCTCGGAGCCGAAGGCCTTGTGATCGCCTACCTCGTTGACGACCAGCAGGTCACAGCCCTTGCGGGCGAGCTTGGCACGACCGTTGGCCAGGACGTCGTCGGTCTCGGCGGCGAAGCCGACGACGATCTGGGCGGGGTGCGGCCGTTCGGCTGACAGCTCGGCGAGGACGTCGGGGTTGCGCACCAGCTCCACGGGCGCGGGCTCCTCGCCGTCCTTCTTCTTGATCTTGCCCTCGGCGTAGCGGGCCGGCCGGAAGTCGGCGACGGCGGCAGCCATCACGACCGCGTCGGCGTCGGAGGCGGCCTTCAGGACGGCCTCGCGCAGCTGCACCGCGGTGCCGACGCGCACGACGTCGGCCCCGGCCGGGTCGGCGAGGCCGGTGTTGGCGGCGATCAGGGTGACCCGGGCGCCCCGGGCGAGCGCCGTGCGGGCGAGGGCGTAGCCCTGCTTGCCGGACGAGCGGTTGCCCAGGTAGCGGACCGGGTCGAGGGGCTCGCGGGTGCCGCCGGCGCTGATCACCACATGGCGGCCGGCCAGGTCGGCCTCCAGGGCGCGGGGACCGCGCAGCAGCACCCGGCGGCAGGCCTCGAAGATCTCGGACGGGTCGGGCAGTCGTCCCTTGCCGGTGTCGACGCCGGTGAGGCGGCCGACCGCGGGCTCGACGACGATCGCGCCGCGGCGGCGCAGCGTCGCCACGTTCTCCTGGGTGGCGGCGTGCTCCCACATCTCGGTGTGCATCGCGGGCACGAACACCACGGGACAGCGCGCGGTGAGCAGGGTGTTCGTCAGCAGGTCGTCGGCGAGACCGTGGGCGGCCTTGGCGAGCACGTCGGCGGTGGCCGGGGCGACCACGACGAGGTCGGCGCCCTGCCCGATGCGCACGTGCGGCACCTCGTGGACGCTCTCCCACACCTCGGTCGCGACCGGGTTCCCGGACAGCGCCGACCAGGTGGCCTCACCGACGAAGTGCAGCGCCGAGGCCGTGGGAACGACCTTCACGTCGTGACCGGACTCGGTGAAGCGGCGCAGCAGCTCGCACGCCTTGTAGGCGGCGATCCCGCCGCTCACACCCAGGACGACCTGTGGCTTTCCCATCGCCTCTCCCGCGTGGTGTTGGACCCGTGTGCGTACTACCCCATGACACACCACGGGCCCGGCGGCCGTGCCGCCGGGCCCGTGGTGGGACGCCTGGGCGTGATTACTGGGCCGGGCCCTCGATGGCCTCGGAGGTCAGCAGGCCCGCGTTGATCTCGCGCAGCGCGATCGACAGGGGCTTCTCGTGCACGTGCGTGTCCACGAGCGGGCCGACGTACTCGAGCAGACCCTCGCCGAGCTGCGAGTAGTACGCGTTGATCTGACGGGCACGCTTGGCCGCGTAGATCACGAGGCTGTACTTCGAGTCGGTGGCCTCGAGCAGCTCGTCGATCGGCGGGTTGATGATGCCCTCGGGTGAGGTGATGGAAGAGGACACGCTCTACCTTCCGATTGGGTGCAAAAAGATCAGACTACGGCCATCAAGGCTAGCAGCTCGCGCGCGACGTCCTCGACGGAGGTGTTGACCAGGGTGGTGTCGAACTCAGGCTCGGCCGCCAGCTCGATCCGCGCGGCCTCCAGCCGGCGCTCGATGACCTCGGGCGGTTCGGTGCCCCGGCCGGTGAGCCGGCGGACCAGCTCGTCCCAGCCGGGCGGCGCGAGGAAGACCAGCTGCGCCTCGGGCATCGACTCGCGGACCTGGCGGGCGCCCTGCAGATCGATCTCCAGCAGGACCGGCTCCCCGGCCTCCAGGCGCTCCAGCACCGCCTGGCGCGGCGTGCCGTACCGGTTCCCCGCGAACTCGGCCCACTCCAGCAGTTCGCCGTTGGCGACGAGCTTGTCGAACTCGTCGTTCTCGACGAAGAAGTAGTGCACCCCGTGCTTCTCACCGGGGCGGGGCTTGCGGGTGGTGGCCGAGACGGAGAGCCACACCTCGGGGTGGACTGTGCGCATATGAGCGACGACCGTGCTCTTGCCGACCCCCGAGGGGCCGGAGAGCACGGTCAGCCGCGGACGTTCACTCATGGAGCGATTATCCCGGTTCCCGGAGGGTGCTGGGAACGTCAGGCAGCGGGGCTGCCGAACTCGCGCTCCAGGGACGCGATCTGGTTGGAGCCGAGCCCACGGACCCGGCGGCTCTCGGAGATGCCGAGCCGCTCCATGATCTGCTTGGCGCGGACCTTGCCCACGCCGGGCAGGGACTCCAGGAGGGCGGAGACCTTCATCTTGCCGATGACGTCGTTCTCCTGGCCCTGCTTGATGACCTCGTGCAGCGAGGCGCCGGAGTGCTTGAGCCGATTCTTGACCTCGGCGCGCTCCCGGCGAGCCGCGGCGGCCTTCTCGAGCGCGGCAGCGCGCTGTTCAGGGGTAAGGGGCGGAAGAGCCACGCCTACGTCACCTCGGAAGTAGAACTGTCGGATACGGATCGGTGTGGAACCTAGTCGCCCCCCACCTGCAGGGGCAACGTGAAACGCGCAGCTTGCGCGCTCTCGACGGAGACTAGCGGCCCCAGCGGCGTCAGTCAGCGCAAACAAGAAGAAAAGTCCTGGTCAGCGTCAACCGACCAGGACTTTTCGGACAAATCTGCGCAGGTTTCCGGACGTCTTGACCGCTACTTGACGACTTCGGCGAGCTGTGCGACCTCGCGTTCCGCCGCTTCGCGCAGTGCGGAGACCGACGGTCCGAGCTTCAGTACGCCACGGCTGACACTCGGCACGACATTGCGCACGGCCTCCCCGAAGACCCGCGGCAGGTCGGCCGCGGTCGCTCCCTGGGCCCCGATGCCGGGGGCGAGCAGGGGCCCGTTCACGGCGAGGTCCACACCCGCCTCGTCGAGGGTCGCTCCCACGACCGCGCCGACCGATCCGAGCGGCCGGTCGCCCTCGTTCTCCGCCGCGATGTGGTTCAGCATCACCTGGGCGAGGGACATGCCGCCCGCCGCGGTTGACCGCTGCACTTCGGCGCCCTCCGGATTGGAGGTCAGGGCGAGCACGAAGACGCCGCTGCCGCTCGCCCGGGCCGCGTCAAGGGCGGGGCGCAGCGAGCCGAAGCCCAGGTACGGGCTGACGGTGACCGCGTCCGAGAACAGCGACGAGGCCGGGTCGAGGTAGGTGGCGGCGTACGCGGCCATGGTGGAGCCGATGTCGCCGCGCTTGGCGTCCATCAGCACCAGCGCGCCCGCGGCGCGGGCCTCGGCGACGGCCGTCTCCAGGACGGCGATGCCGCGCGAGCCGAAGCGCTCGAAGAAGGCGCTCTGCGGCTTGAGGACGGCGACCCGGTCGGCCAGCGCCTCCACCACGGTGCGCGTGAAGCGTTCCAGGCCGGCGATGTCGTCCTGCAGTCCCCACGCGGAGAGCAGCGAGGAGTGCGGGTCGATGCCGACGCAGAGCGGCCCGCGGGTGTCCATGGCGCGGCGCAGCCGCGCGCCGAAGGGCTCGGGGTTCATCGCGGGGTGTCCGCCTTCCGGGTCTCGGCGCCGACGGCGTCGGCGAGGGTGGCGTACGGGCTGGCCTGCAGCAGTGCGGCGAGGTCCCGGTGGACCGTGCGGCACCAGAAGGGCCCCTGGTAGACGAAGGCGCTGTAGCCCTGGACGAGGGTGGCGCCGGCCAGGATGCGCTGCCAGACGTCCTCGGCGGTCTCGACGCCGCCCACGCCGACGAGGGTGATGCGGTCCCCGACGCGGGCGTACAGCCGGCGCAGCACCTCCAGGGAGCGCTCCTTGAGGGGGGCGCCGGACAGCCCGCCGGTCTCCTTGACCAGCGCGGCGTCCGAGCGCAGGCCGAGGCCGTCGCGGGCGATGGTGGTGTTGGTGGCGATGACGCCGTCGAGGCCGAGTTCGAGGGCGAGGTCGGCGACGGCGTCCACGTCCTCGTCGGCGAGGTCGGGGGCGATCTTCACCAGCAGGGGGACGCGGCGGTCGGTCACGGTGCGGTCGGCGGCCTCCCGCACGGCGCTGAGCAGCGGCCGGAGGTGGTCGACGGCCTGCAGGTCGCGCAGTCCGGGGGTGTTGGGCGAGGACACGTTGACGACGAGGTAGTCGGCGTGCCGGGCCAGTCGCTCGGTGGAGGTGACGTAGTCGGCGACCGCCTCCTCCTCCGGGACGACCTTGGTCTTGCCGATGTTGACGCCGACCGTCGTCGGGAAGACCGCCTTGCGGGCGGCCAGGCGCTCGGCGACCGCCGCGGAGCCCTCGTTGTTGAAGCCCATGCGGTTGATCAGGGCGCGGTCGGCGACCAGGCGGAAGAGCCGCTGCCTGGGGTTGCCCGGCTGCGGCAGGGCGGTGACGGTGCCGATCTCGACATGGTCGAAACCGAGCATGGTGAGCCCGTCGATGCCGACGGCGTTCTTGTCGAAGCCGGCGGCCAGCCCGAAGGGGCCGTGCATCCGGCGGCCCAGGGCCTCGGTGCGCAGTGCGCGGTGCCGCGGGGCGAGCAGCGCGGCGGCGAGGGTGCGCAGGACGGGGATTCGGGCGGCGAGGCGGATCCAGCCGAAGGCGAGGTGGTGGGCCTGCTCGGGGTCGAGGCGCTTGAAGAACAGGTTGAACAGCAGGGAGTACATGCGGGGCCTTCCACGGCGGGCGGACTGAGGGCTCGTGAAGAGGGGGACACCGGATCGGTGTCCCCCTCTTCGGCCTACGCCTCGCGGGCGGCGGTCAGGCGTTCCGCGTGCTCTTGCAGGGAGCGGACCCCGACGTCGCCCCGGTTCAGCGCGTCGACGCCCTGGACGGCGGCGGCGAGCGCCTGCACCGTCGTCAGGCACGGGACTCCGCGGGCGACGGCCGCGGTGCGGATGTCATAGCCGTCGAGACGGCCGCCGGTGCCGAACGGGGTGTTGACGATGAGGTCGATGGCGCCCTCGTGGATGAGCTCGACGATGGTCGGCTCGCCGTTGGGGCCGGTGCCCTCGCTCTTCTTGCGCACCACGGTGGCCTCGATGCCGTTGCGCTTGAGCACCTCGGCGGTGCCGGAGGTGGCCAGCAGCTCGAAGCCGTGCTCCAGCAGCGCCCGGGCCGGGAAGATCAGCGCGCGCTTGTCGCGGTTGGCGACCGAGACGAAGGCGCGGCCCTTGGTCGGCAGCGCGCCATAGGCGGCGGCCTGCGACTTGGCGTACGCCGTGCCGAAGACCGAGTCGATGCCCATGACCTCGCCCGTGGAGCGCATCTCCGGGCCGAGGACGGTGTCGACGCCCCGGCCGTGCACGTCGCGGAAGCGGCTCCAGGGCAGCACGGCCTCCTTGACGGAGATCGGCGCGTCCAGCGGCAGGGTGCCGCCGTCGCCCTGGGCCGGGAGCAGGCCCTCGGCGCGCAGCTCGGCGATGGTCGCGCCGAGCGAGATGCGCGCGGCCGCCTTGGCGAGCGGGACCGCCGTCGCCTTGGAGGTGAAGGGGACCGTGCGGGAGGCGCGCGGGTTGGCCTCGAGCACATAGAGGATGTCCCCGGCCAGGGCGAACTGGATGTTGATCAGGCCCAGGACGCCGACGCCCTTGGCGATGGCCTCGGTGGAGGTGCGCAGCCGCTTGATGTCGTGGCCGCCGAGGGTGATCGGGGGCAGGGCGCACGCGGAGTCGCCGGAGTGGATGCCGGCCTCCTCGATGTGCTCCATGACGCCGCCGAGGTAGAGCTCGTGGCCGTCGTAGAGCGCGTCGACGTCGATCTCGATGGCGTCGTCGAGGAAGCGGTCGACCAGCACGGGGCGGTCCGGGCCGATCTCGGTGGACTCGGCGATGTACGAGGCGAGGCGGGTCTCGTCGTAGACGATCTCCATCCCGCGGCCGCCGAGCACGTACGAGGGCCGGACCAGGACCGGGTAGCCGATCTCGTCGGCGATGGCCTTGGCCTCCTCGAAGGTGGTGGCCGTGCCGTGCTTGGGGGCGGGCAGGCCCGCCCGGGCCAGGACGCGGCCGAAGGCGCCGCGGTCCTCGGCGAGGTGGATGGCCTCGGGCGAGGTGCCGACGACGGGCACGCCGTTGTCCTTCAGCGCCTGGGCGAGGCCGAGCGGGGTCTGGCCGCCGAGCTGGACGACGACGCCCGCGACGGGGCCGGCCTGCTGCTCCGCGTGGACGATCTCCAGCACGTCCTCCAGGGTGAGCGGCTCGAAGTACAGCCGGTCGGAGGTGTCGTAGTCGGTGGAGACGGTCTCGGGGTTGCAGTTGACCATGACGGTCTCGTAGCCCGCGTCGCTCAGCGCGAAGGAGGCGTGCACGCACGAGTAGTCGAACTCGATGCCCTGGCCGATGCGGTTGGGGCCGGAGCCCAGGATGATCACCGCGGGCTTCTCGCGCGGCGCGACCTCGCTCTCCTCGTCGTAGGACGAGTAGAAGTACGGGGTGCGCGCGGCGAACTCGGCGGCGCAGGTGTCGACCGTCTTGTAGACCGGCCGGACCCCGAGCGCGTGCCGGACCTCGCGGACGACGTCCTCGCGCAGGCCGCGGATCGCGGCGAGCTGCGCGTCGGAGAAGCCGTACCGCTTCGCCTCGGCCAGCAGCTCGGGGTCGAGCTTGTCCGCGGCGGCCAGCTCGTCGGCGATCTCCTTGATCAGGAAGAGCTGGTCGACGAACCACGGGTCGATCTTCGTGGCGTCGAAGACCTCCTGCGGGGTGGCCCCGGCGCGGATCGCCTGCATGACGGTGTTGATCCGGCCGTCGGTGGGGCGCCGGGCGGCCAGCAGCAGCTCGCCCTTGTCGCCGGGAGCGCCGGTGAAGGCGAACTGGCTGCCATTCTTCTCCAGGGAGCGCAGCGCCTTCTGCAGGGCCTCGGGGAAGTTGCGGCCGATGGCCATGGCCTCGCCGACCGACTTCATGGTGGTGGTGAGGGAGGCGTCGGCGGCCGGGAACTTCTCGAAGGCGAAGCGCGGCACCTTCACGACGACGTAGTCGAGCGTCGGCTCGAAGGAGGCCGGGGTCTGCTCGGTGATGTCGTTGGGGATCTCGTCGAGGGTGTAGCCGACGGCGAGCTTGGCGGCGATCTTGGCGATCGGGAAGCCCGTCGCCTTGGAGGCGAGCGCCGAGGAGCGGGAGACGCGCGGGTTCATCTCGATGACGATGACCCGGCCGTCCTCGGGGTTGACGGCGAACTGGATGTTGCAGCCGCCGGTGTCGACGCCGACCTCGCGGATCACGGCGATGCCGACGTCGCGCAGCACCTGGTACTCGCGGTCGGTGAGCGTCATCGCGGGCGCGACGGTGATGGAGTCGCCGGTGTGCACGCCCATGGGGTCGAAGTTCTCGATGGAGCAGACGACCACGACGTTGTCGTGCTTGTCGCGCATCAGCTCCAGCTCGTACTCCTTCCAGCCGAGGATGGACTCCTCCAGGAGCACCTCGGTGGTCGGCGAGAGCGTCAGGCCCTGGCCGGCGATGCGGCGCAGTTCCTCCTCGTCGTGGGCGAAGCCGGAGCCGGCGCCGCCCATGGTGAAGGAGGGGCGGACGACGACCGGGTAGCCGCCCAGGGTGTCGACTCCGGCCAGCACCTCGTCCATGGTGTGGCAGATGACCGAGCGGGCGGACTCGCCGTGGCCGATCTTGGTGTTGACGGCCTTGACGACCTCCTTGAACAGGTCGCGGTCCTCGCCCTTGTTGATCGCCTCGACATTGGCGCCGATCAGCTCGACGCCGTACTTGTCGAGGACGCCCGCCTTGTGGAGGGAGATCGCGGTGTTGAGCGCGGTCTGGCCGCCCAGGGTGGGCAGGAGCGCGTCGGGGCGCTCCTTGGCGATGATCTTCTCGACGAACTCCGGGGTGATCGGCTCCACATAGGTGGCGTCGGCGATCTCCGGGTCGGTCATGATCGTGGCCGGGTTGGAGTTGACCAGAATCACCCGCAGGCCCTCGGCACGCAGGACGCGGCAGGCCTGGGTGCCGGAGTAGTCGAACTCGGCGGCCTGGCCGATGACGATCGGGCCGGAGCCGATGACCAGGACGGACTGGATATCGGTGCGCTTAGGCACGCTGGCCCTCCATGAGCTTCACGAAGCGGTCGAACAGGTACGCGGCGTCGTGCGGACCTGCGGCGGCCTCGGGGTGGTACTGGACGCTGAAGGCGGGGGTGTCGAGCAGCCGAAGGCCCTCGACCACGTTGTCGTTGAGGCACACATGGGAGACCTCGACCCGCCCGTACGGGGTGTCGGTGACCTGGTCGAGCGGCGCGTCCACGGCGAAGCCGTGGTTGTGGGCGGTGACCTCGACCTTGCCGGTGGAGCGGTCCTGCACCGGCTGGTTGATGCCGCGGTGGCCGTACTTCAGCTTGTAGGTGCCGAAGCCGACGGCGCGGCCGAGCAACTGGTTGCCGAAGCAGATGCCGAACAGCGGGGTCTTCCGCTCCAGGACGCCCTGGATGACGGCCAGGTCGGCGGTGGCCGGGTCCCCGGGGCCGTTGGAGAGGAAGACGCCGTCGGGCTCGACCGCGTAGACCTCGTCCAGGGTGGCGCCGGCGGGCAGGACGTGCACCTCGATGCCGCGTTCGGCCATCCGCTGCGGGGTCATGCCCTTGATGCCGAGGTCGATGGCGGCGACGGTGAACTTCTTCTCGCCGATCGCCGGGACGACGTACGGCTCCTTGGTGGCGACCTCGGCGGAGAGGTCGGCGCCCTTCATCTGGGGGCTCGCCTGCACCGCGGCCAGGAGCGCGGCCTCGTCGGCCTGCGCCTTGTCGCCGGAGAAGATGCCGACCCGCATCGCGCCGCGCTCGCGCAGGTGGCGGGTGAGGGCGCGGGTGTCGATGCCGCTGATGCCGACGACGCCCTGGCGGGTCAGCTCCTCGTCCAGGGTGCGGCGGGAGCGCCAGTTGGAGGGCACACGGGCGGGGTCGCGGACGACGTAGCCGGCCACCCAGATGCGGGAGGACTCGGGGTCCTCGTCGTTGACGCCGGTGTTGCCCACGTGCGGGGCGGTCATGACGACGACCTGGCGGTGGTACGAGGGGTCGGTCAGGGTCTCCTGGTAGCCGGTCATCCCGGTGGAGAAGACGGCCTCGCCGAAGGTCTCCCCCACGGCCCCGTAGGCGCGGCCGCGGAAGGTGCGGCCGTCCTCCAGGACGAGTACGGCAGGGACCCGGGCGGGCCGCTGGGTGGAGGTCGTCATCGTGCGCCTTCCTGGTCGTGCGTGAGAGTGTTCAGGGCCTCGACCCACGCGGCGTGCCCGGCGGCGTGGTCCGAGCGGAAGCCGGAGTCGATCAGCCGGTCGCCGTGCGCCCAGGTGACCACCAGCAGGCCGCCCTCGGTGAGGACCTTGCCGGCGATGCCCTTGTCGAGGCGGGCGCCGCGCAGGTCCGCGGCGGGGACGAAGAAGCTCGGCGCGCCGGTGCGGACGACGTTCAGCCCCTGGTCGGTGAGGGTGAGCTCGACCCGGCTGCGCACGCCGAGGCCGTGGGCGACGATCCGGTCCAGCCACTGCCCCGCGGTGGTGCTGCCGTGGTAGCGGCCACTCGTCGTCAGCATGGCGAGCCGGGGCTCGCCGGGCTCCTCGGGCGCGGTGGGCAGGGCGGGCAGGTCGCTCTGGAGGGTGGCGCGCCACTTCCAGCCCTGGCGCATCAGCCAGTACAGGAGGGCGACGAAGAGCAGGAGCCCGATGACCCAGCCGATGCGCTCGGCCCAGTCGGTGACCTGGGCGGAGTGCTTCTCCTCCGCCGCGATGAGTACCAGTGGTGTCACGTGAGCTTCCCGTCCATGAGCGTCGCCTTGCCCCGCAGGAAGGTCGCGAACACCTGGCCCGGCAGCTCCAGACCCTCGTAGGGGGTGTTGCGGCTGCGGGAGGCGAAGCCCGCGGGATTCACCTCACCACGGTATGCCGGATCGACCAGGGTCAGGTTGGCGGGCTCACCAGCCGAGACGGGCCGTCCGTGACCGGAGAGGCGGCCGATCGCCGCGGGGCGGAAGGACATCCGGTCAGCGACGCCGGCCCAGTCGAGCAGCCCGGTGTCGACCATCGCGTGCTGGACGACCGACAGCGCCGTCTCCAGGCCGACCATGCCCATGGCCGCCGCGCCCCACTCGCAGTCCTTGTCCTCGTGCGGGTGCGGGGCGTGGTCGGTGGCCACGCAGTCGATGGTGCCGTCGGCGAGCGCCTCGCGCAGCGCCATGACGTCGGCCTCGGTGCGCAGCGGCGGGTTGACCTTGTAGACCGGGTTGTAGGTGCGCACCAGCTCGTCGGTGAGCAGCAGGTGGTGCGGGGTGACCTCGGCCGTGACGTCCCAGCCCTTGGACTTGGCCCAGCGGACGATCTCGACCGAGCCGGCCGTGGACAGGTGGCAGATGTGCACCCGGGAGCCGACGTGCGCGGCGAGCAGCACATCACGAGCGATGATCGACTCCTCGGCGACGGCCGGCCAGCCGGTCAGGCCCAGTTCGCCGGAGACGACGCCCTCGTTCATCTGGGCGCCCTCGGTCAGGCGGGGCTCCTGGGCGTGCTGGGCCACGACGCCGTCGAAGGCCTTCACGTACTCCAGGGCGCGGCGCATGATCACGGCGTCGTCCACGCACTTGCCGTCGTCGGAGAAGACGCGCACTCCGGCGGCGGAGTCGGCCATCGCGCCGAGTTCGGCGAGCTTCTTGCCCTCCAGGCCCACGGTGACGGCGCCGACCGGCTGGACGTCGCAGTAGCCGTGCTCGCGGCCGAGGCGCCAGACCTGCTCGACGACGCCCGCGGTGTCGGCGACCGGGAAGGTGTTGGCCATCGCGTGGACGGCGGTGTAGCCGCCCGCGGCAGCCGCGCGGGTGCCGGTGAGGACGGTCTCGGAGTCCTCACGGCCGGGCTCGCGCAGATGGGTGTGGAGGTCCACGAGGCCGGGGAGGAGGATCCGGCCCTCGGCCTCGACCACGGTGGCGCCCTCGGGGGCGGTCAGGCCCGGGCCGATCTCGGCGATGGTCTCGCCGTCGATCAGGACGTCCTGCGGCTCACCGCCGAGGATCCTCGCGCCGCGGATCAGTGTCCTCGGGGTCGCGCTCATGTTCACTTGCTCTCCTCGGTGCGGGCGGGGGCGGTGGCGGGGCCGGACACGGCGGGCTCGGCGCCGCCGAGCAGCAGGTACAGGACGGCCATGCGGATGCTGACGCCGTTCTTCACCTGCTCGACGGCGGTGCAGCGCGGCGAGTCGGCGACCTCGGCGGTGATCTCCATCCCGCGGTTCATCGGGCCGGGGTGCATGACGACGGCGTGGTCGGGCAGGGCGGCCATGCGGATGCCGTCGAGACCGTAGCGGCGGGAGTACTCGCGCTCGGTGGGGAAGAAGGCGGCGTTCATGCGCTCGCGCTGGACGCGCAGCATCATCACGGCGTCGGACTTGGCGAGCACCGCGTCCAGGTCGTAGGAGACCTCGCAGGGCCAGTTCTCGACGCCGATGGGCAGCAGCGTGGGCGGCGCCACCAGGGTGACCTCGGCGCCGAGCGTGTTGAGCAGCAGCACATTGGAGCGGGCCACCCGGCTGTGCAGCACGTCGCCGACGATCGTGATGCGGCGCCCGGCGAGGTCGCGGCCGGGGCCGGACAGGTGGCGGCGCATGGTGAAGGCGTCCAGCAGGGCCTGCGTGGGGTGCTCGTGGGTGCCGTCGCCGGCGTTGACGACGCTGCCGCCGATCCAGTCGGAGTACGCCAGCCGGTGCGGGGCGCCGGACATGTGGTGGCGGATGACCACGGCGTCGGCGCCCATCGCCTCCAGGGTGAGGGCGGTGTCCTTCAGGGACTCGCCCTTGGACACGGAGGAGCCCTTGGCGGAGAAGTTGATGACGTCGGCCGACAGGCGCTTGGCGGCGGCCTCGAAGGAGATGCGGGTGCGGGTCGAGTCCTCGAAGAAGAGGTTGACGACGGTGCGGCCGCGCAGGGTCGGCAGCTTCTTGATGGGACGGTCGGCGACGCGTGCCATCTCCTCGGCGGTGTCGAGCACGAGGAGGGCGTCGTCGCGGGTGAGGTCGGCGGCCGAGATCAGGTGGCGCTTCATCGGGTCACTCCGGAGGATGCGTGCGGGGGCGGACTGGGTGGCGGCGCGCCACGTCTCCCGGGCAGGCCGGTGGCGGGGACGGGCGGGCAGGGCGCTGCCCCGGAAGCCGGGGCGGGGCTCGCGCTACTCGTCCGCCGGGGAGCCGTCGCGTACGCCGAGCAGGACGCAGTCGCGCCCGTCCTCCTCGGTCAGATGGACCTTGACGGTCTCGCGCAGCGAGGTGGGGATGTTCTTGCCGACGTAGTCGGCCCTGATGGGCAGCTCGCGGTGGCCGCGGTCGACCAGGACGGCCAGCTGCACGGCGCGGGGACGGCCGATGTCGCCCAGCGCGTCGAGGGCGGCGCGGATCGTGCGGCCGGAGAAGAGCACATCGTCGACGAGGACGACCAGCCGGCCGTCCACGCCGTCGGCCGGGATCTCGGTGCGGGCGAGCGCGCGCGCAGGACCGAGCCGCAGGTCGTCGCGGTACATGGTGATGTCGAGCGAGCCGACCGGGACCTTGCCACCGGTGATGCCGTCGAGCTTGTCGGCGAGTCTGCGGGCCAGGTGGACCCCGCGGGTCGGGATGCCGAGGAGCACCACGTCGTCGGCGCCCTTGGCGCGTTCGACGATCTCGTGGGCGATGCGGGTGAGCACCCGCGCGATGTCCGGGGCCTCGAGCACGGGCCGGGCCGGATCGGAACCGGTTGTGGTCATGGAAAAGGGACCTCCTTCCCCGCCTCACGGGACGGGCCTTAAAGGACGCCAAAACGTACGGGTCAACCGTATCAGGCACCCTGGCGCACTCCCCGGCGGGGTCTGGCGAGCGCCTGGCGCGGCCTTCGGGCCGGGACCGCCGCCCGTACCACGATCGACTGCGGATCCCGGCCGAAAGGCCGGTGACCGGCCATTCCTCGCTCTTCCGGGGGACCGGTGTGGACCATTCGGCTTGACGGATTCCAATTACGCTGCGTAACCTCACAGTGAGTTACTGAGTTTCCGTCCGGGGAGCCATATGTCCAGCGATTACGCCAAGCAGCTCGGAGCGAAGCTCCGCGCCATCCGCACGCAGCAGGGACTCTCCCTCCACGGTGTCGAGGAGAAGTCCCAAGGCCGCTGGAAGGCCGTGGTGGTCGGTTCCTACGAGCGCGGCGACCGCGCCGTGACCGTGCAGCGCCTTGCCGAGCTCGCCGATTTCTACGGCGTTCCGGTTCAGGAGCTGCTGCCCGGTTCCGCGCCGGGCGGTGCCGCCGAGCCGCCGCCGAAGCTCGTCCTCGACCTCGAGCGTCTGAGCCAGGTGCCGTCCGACAAGGCCGGCCCGCTGCAGCGTTACGCCGCCACGATCCAGAGCCAGCGCGGCGACTACAACGGCAAGGTGCTGTCGATCCGCCAGGACGACCTGCGCACCCTCGCCGTCATCTACGACCAGTCGCCCTCGGTCCTGACCGAGCAGCTGATCAGCTGGGGCGTCCTCGACGCGGACGCGCGGCGCGCGGTGCAGCACGAGGAGGGCTGACACCCTCGGGAAGCAGAAACGTCCCGCCCCTTGGGCACGGCCGCGAGGCCGTACCCAAGGGGCGTTCGTGTTCGTGCCGGCGGCGACGGCCTCGCGGCAGCCCGGACATGCCACGGGCCCGGAACGCGGGGCGTTCCGGGCCCGGTGGGCCATACAGGGCGGCTGGGCCGCAGAGGGCGGCCCTACTCCCCCCGGAGGTCCGGCTTCAGCTCCTTGAGACGGGCCAGCAGACCGTTCACGAACGAGGGCGACTCGTCCGTCGAGAACTCCTTGGCCAGCTGCACGGCCTCGTCCAGGACGACGGCGTCGGGGACGTCGTCCTCCCAGATCAGCTCGTAGGCGCCGAGCCGCAGGATGTTCCGGTCGGTCACCGGCATCCGGTCGAGGGTCCAGCCCACGGCGTGCTTCGACAGCAGTTCGTCGATGCGCCGCGCCCGTTCGGCGTAGCCCTCGACGAGCTGCATCGTGTATTCGCTGACCGGCGGCTGCCGGTCGTCGGTCCGCGCGAGCCTGATCCAGTCGGCCATGGCGGTCTTGGGGTCGACACCCCGCTGCTCCGCCTCGAAGAGAATCTGGAAGGCGCGCTTGCGGGCCTTGTTACGAGCGGCCACGGTTAGCTGGTCACCCGGCCGAGGTACTCACCCGAACGGGTGTCGACCTTGATCTTCTCACCGGTGGTGATGAAGAGCGGGACACCGATCTCGTAACCGGTCTCCAGCTTGGCGGGCTTGGTGCCGCCCGTGGAGCGGTCGCCCTGCACGCCGGGCTCGGTGTACTCGATGACGAGCTCGACGGCGGCCGGCAGCTCGATGTAGAGGGGGGCGCCCTCGTACATGGCGACGACGGCCTCGAAGCCCTCCAGGAGGAAGTGGGCGGCGTCGCCGACGACCTCGGGGCTGATGTAGACCTGGTCGTACGTGTCCATGTCCATGAACACGAAGCTCTCGCCGTCCTTGTAGGAGAACTGCATCCCGCGCTTGTCGACGTTGGCCGTCTCGACCTTCACGCCGGCGTTGAAGGTCTTGTCGACGACCTTGCCGGAGAGCACGTTCTTGAGCTTCGTACGGACGAAGGCGGGGCCCTTGCCGGGCTTGACGTGCTGGAACTCGACGACGGACCAGAGCTGGCCGCCGTCGAGCTTGAGCACGAGGCCGTTCTTGAGGTCGTTCGTGGTGGCCACGGTTGCGGAATCTCCTGCACTGCTGCTTCGGGGACCCGGAGCCGCGACCGCCCGCTACAGGGCGAGCAGCTCCTTGGTCGTGATGGTGAGTAGCTCGGGCCCGCCGTCCGTCGGGGGACGTACGACGAGTGTGTCGTCAATGCGGACACCGCCGCGGCCCGGGATGTGGACTCCCGGTTCGACGGTGACCGGCATGCAAGCGTCCAGTTTACCCATGGCCGAGGGGGACAACCGAGGGTCCTCGCCGATCTCCAGTCCGACGCCGTGTCCGGTGGTCTCCCCCAGCGCCTCGCCATGGCCCCCGGACTCCAGGATGTGGCGTGCCGCGCGGTCCACATCGCGGCAGGCGGCGCCCGGTGCCAGGGCCTCGCGGCCGGCCCGCTGGGCGGCGAAGACCAGGTCGTACAGCTCGATCTGCCAGTCCGCGGGCGTGGTGCCGATGACGAAGGTGCGCCCCACCTCGCAGCGATAGCCCCGGTAGCAGGCGCCCAGGCAGACGGTGAGGAAGTCGCCCTCCTCGACCCGCCGGTCGGTGGGCAGATGGCGCGCCGCGCCCGAGTGGGGGCCCGTGCCGACGCAGGTGGGGAAGGCCGGGCCGTCGGCCCCGTGGTCGATCAGGCGGCGCTCCAGCTCCAGGGCGAGGTGGCGTTCGGTGCGGCCCACCAGGATCGACTCCAGGAGCTCGCTGAGCGCCTGGTCGGCGATCTCGGCGGCGATCCGCAGCGCGGAGATCTCCTGCTCGTCCTTGACCAGGCGGAGCTGCTCCACGGCCGAACCGAGGTCGGACAGGCGTACGCCGGGGGCCGCGCCGCCGACCGCCCGGTGCCGCGCCACGGTCAGGTGGTGCTCCTCGACGGCCAGGGCCTCCGCCTTGCGGTCCGCGGCCAGCGCGGCCGCGGTGACCGCCGGATCCCCCTCCGGGCCGGACAGGACGACGCCCCGCACGTCGTCCGGAAGCCGGCCCTCGGCCAGATCGCCGGACGGATGACGGTGGTGGACCAGGACGTCCTCGGGGCCGGGCCCCACCAGCAGCACGGTCCCCGGCGGGGCGCAGCCCGTCAGATAGCGGACGTTGGCGGGACGGGAGACGAGCGCCGCCGCCGATCCGGCCGCCGCGCAGCGGTCCCGGAGGCGTTCCCTGCGGGCAGCGTGCACCTCGGACATGTGGCGAGCGTACGTCGCGTCCCGCCGGTCGGCCTGTCGAGAGCCGCCGGGGTGGAGCCGGCCCGCGGCTACCAGGCGGGCGGGCCCTGGAGACTGCGGGTGACGACCTGGTCGAGGGCGCCCGCAGCCGCCGCGACGTCGAGGTGGGAGTTGTCGATGATGGGCAGCCCGGAGCCGTACCAGCCGGCCATCCGGCCGTGGATACGGGCGACCTCCTCGTCCGAGAGCCGCCGGTTCCCGCTGCGCTGGGCGTTCCGGGCCAGCACGACGTCGAGGCCGGGGAGGAGGACGACGGGCAGCAGGCCGGGGCCGACGTGGCGCTTCCAGCCGCCGAGGCCGACGACCGGGCGGTCGGGGAAGACGGCGTCGTCGATGATGCAGGAGATGCCGTTCGCGAGGAAGTTGCGGGCGGCGAAACCGCAGGTGCGGCGGGCGAGGCGGTACTGGGCCTCGGAGTTGTCGTTCCATCCGGACTGGGGGTCGGCGAAGCCCGAGCGGACCCACTCGCGGACGTCGTCCAGGCTGATGTGGGCGGTGGGGACGCCCCGGTGGTCGGCCCAGTGCCGTGCGATGGTCGTCTTGCCCGCGCCGGCCGCGCCGATCAGCAGGACCGCCACGGGACCGCGCGTGCCGTGCGGCAGTGCGGCGCCGCCGCTGCCGGCGGGCTGGGCGGGCGGCTGAACCGGGTGCTGGACGGGAGTCCCGTGGGCCATCGGGAAGTGGCCGGTGGTGCCCGGGGGCTGCGGCGGCCCTGGCTGCCCGGCCGGCTGCCCGCCGTGCGGCGGTGGCAGCGGCGCACCCACGGCATGCTGCATCGAGGCCCACTCCGTCCGTACAAGAGCTTTCAGGTTCGACCGAACGGTACCGTCAACGGCCGTAGTTGTGTGAACGGCCGGGCACCCCGCGGGGTGCCCGGCCGTTCGGAATCCCTGATCCCGTGCGACGCCTTCGCTACGCGGAAATCTCCGCATAGGCGGCGAGGAGCACCCCCGGGTCGGGAGCCTCCAGGACGGTCGGCTTAGCGAGGCCGTCCAGGACGATGAAGCGCAGCCGGTCGGCGCGCGACTTCTTGTCCACCTTCATCGTCTCCAGCAGCCGCGGCCACTGGTCGCCGCGGTAGGTCAGCGGCAGGCCGACGGACTCCAGGACGGAACGGTGCCGGTCGGCGGTGGCGTCGTCCAGGCGCCCGGCGAGGCGGCCCAGCTCGGCAGCGAAGACCATGCCGATGGAGACGGCCGCTCCGTGCCGCCAGTTGTAGCGCTCGTTCTTCTCGATGGCGTGGCCGAGGGTGTGGCCGTAGTTGAGGATCTCGCGCAGGCCGGACTCCTTGAGGTCGGCGGAGACCACCTCGGCCTTGACGCGGATGGCCCGCTCCAGCAGCTCCGCGGTGTGCGGGCCCTCGGGGCTGCGGGCCGCGGCCGGGTCCCGCTCGATCAGCTCCAGGATCACGGGGTCGGCGATGAAACCGGCCTTGATGATCTCGGCGAGGCCGCTGACGTAGTCGTTGACCGGCAGCGACTCCAGGGCCGCGAGGTCGCAGATCACCCCGGCGGGCGGGTGGAAGGCGCCGACGAGGTTCTTGCCCTCGGCGGTGTTGATGCCGGTCTTCCCGCCGACCGCGGCGTCCACCATGCCGAGCACCGTGGTCGGCACGGCGACCCAGCGCACCCCGCGCAGCCAGGTGGCCGCGACGAAGCCCGCGAGGTCGGTGGTGGCGCCGCCGCCGACGCCGATGACGACATCCGTCCGGGTGAATCCGGACTGGCCCAGCGCCCGCCAGCAGTACGCCGCGACCTCGGCGGTCTTGGCCTCCTCCGCGTTGGGCACCTGGATGGCGACGGCCTCGTAGCCCTGCTCCGCCAGGTCCTCGCGCAGCGCCTGGCCGGTGGCCTCCAGCGCCTCGGGGTGGATGACGGCGACCCGCGCCGCCTTGTCGCCGATCAGGCCCGGCAGCTCGCCGAGCAGCTGCCGGCCGACCAGCACCTCGTACGGCTCGGTGCCGGCGCTACCCCCGACCAGGATGCGGATGGGGGCGTGGGCGGCGTGCTCCGTCATGCGTTCTTCAGCTCCAGTGCGTCCAGGACGGCGTCCGCGACGTCCTCGGGGGTACGGCCCTCCGTGCTGACCACGGCGCGGGCGACCTCGGTGTACAGCGGGCGGCGGGCATCCATCAGCTCCCGCCACTGCCGCCGCGGGTTGACGGCCAGCAGCGGGCGGGCGGTGTCGAGGCCGACGCGCTTGACGGCCTCGGCGACGTCCATGTCGAGGAAGACCACGGGCAGCCCCGTGAGCAGCTTTCGGGTGTCCTCGGCGAGGATCGAACCGCCGCCCAGGGCGAGCACACCCGGGTGCTCGGCGAGCGCGGAGCGGACCGCCTCGGCCTCCAGCACGCGGAAGTGCTCCTCGCCGTCCTCGACGAAGATGTCGGAGATCGGCCGGCCCTCGGCCTCGACGATGTCGGCGTCGGTGTCGCGGCAGGTGGTGCCGAGCCGCTCGGCGAGCAGCTCGCCCACGGTGGTCTTGCCGACCCCCATCGGGCCGACCAGGACGACGACCGGGCCGCTCATCGGATCGCCAGGTTGTCGAGGTAGCCCCGGACGTTGCGCCGCGTCTCGGCGACGCTGTCCCCGCCGAACTTCTCCGCGACCGCATCCGCCAGGACGAGGGCGACCATCGCCTCGGCGACGATGCCCGCGGCCGGAACGGCGCAGACGTCCGAGCGCTGGTGGTGGGCCTGAGCGGCCTCACCGGTGGTCACGTCCACGGTGGCCAGGGCGCGCGGCACGGTGGCGATGGGCTTCATCG
Source organism: Streptomyces sp. NPDC026673 (assembly GCF_040638135.1). Lineage (NCBI taxonomy): Bacteria > Bacillati > Actinomycetota > Actinomycetes > Kitasatosporales > Streptomycetaceae > Streptomyces > Streptomyces sp. NPDC026673. The sequence continues at coordinate 41,947 of NZ_JBEZXR010000037.1, forward strand.
CGGCGCGCACCCGCAGCAGCTCGCCGGTGCTCAGACCGCCCTCGGTGCCGCCGGAGCGGCCGGAGGAGCGCCGGATGCCGTCCTCGGTGGAGACGATCTCGTCGTGCGCCTGGGAGCCGGGGACGCGGGCGAGCTCGAAGCCGTCGCCGACCTCGACGCCCTTGATGGCCTGGATGCCCATCAGGGCGGCGGCCAGACGCGCGTCCAGCCGCCGGTCCCAGTGCACATGGCTGCCGAGGCCGACGGGCACGCCGTAGGCCAGGACCTCGACGACGCCTCCGAGGGTGTCGCCGTCCTTGTGGGCCTGGTCGATCTCGGCGACCATCCGCTTGCTCGCGTCGGCGTCGAGGCAGCGCACGGGGTCGGCGTCGAGCTTCTCGACGTCGGCGGGGGTCGGGTAGACGCCGTACGGGGCCCTGGCCGAGGCGAGCTCCACGACGTGGGAGACGATCTCGATGCCGGCCGTCTCCTTCAGGTAGGAGCGGGCCACCGCGCCGAGCGCGACGCGGGCGGCGGTCTCACGGGCGGAGGCGCGCTCGAGGATCGGCCGGGCCTCGTCGAAGCCGTACTTCTGCATCCCGGCGAGGTCGGCGTGACCGGGGCGCGGGCGGGTCAGCGGCGCGTTGCGGGCGAGCCCGGCGAGGATCTCGGGGTCGACCGGGTCGGCCGCCATGACCTGCTCCCACTTGGGCCACTCGGTGTTCCCGACCATGACCGCGACCGGGGAGCCGAGGGTCAGCCCGTGGCGCACGCCGCCGAGGAAGGTCACCTGGTCCTGCTCGAACTTCATCCGGGCACCGCGGCCATAGCCCAGCCGCCGCCGCGCGAGATGGTCCGCCACCATCGCGGTGGTGATCGGCACACCGGAGGGCAGACCCTCCAGCGTCGCGACGAGTGCGGGGCCGTGCGACTCCCCCGCTGTCAGCCAGCGCAACCTGCTCAACGGTGCTCGCTCCTTCTTCATCGCCCGGACCGCGGCGAGCGGACCGGACCATCCGTGCGTAATCCGATCCTTTCACGTCCCGGCGCGAAGGCGGGGCGCGGTCCGCTGGGCGGACATCGCGCCGGACACCGGCGGGCGGATCAGGAGCGGTGCAGCGCCGCCTCGCCGGCGGCCCGCATGGCCGCCAGGGGGGCGGGTTTCCGGCCGGTCATCAGCTCCACCTGCAGCACCGCCTGGTGCACGAGCAGGTCGAGCCCGCCGACGACGGCCCCGCCCCGCCCCGCCCAGGCGGCGGCCAGGGCGGTGGGCCACGGGTCGTACAGGACGTCGAAGAGCGTGCCGGGGCGCTCCGGGACGACGGCGGCGAGCGCGTCCGCGGTGCCGGTCGGGGTCGTGGAGATCACCAGGGGCGCGGCCAGGGCCTCGGCCGCCTCGTCCCACGCGGCCGTGCGCACGGGCACGCCGAGCCGCTCGCCCCACTGCCGCATCTCGCCCGCGCGGACGTCGCTGCGCACATACGCGGTGACCTCGCCGTCGCAGATCTGCGCCAGCGCCGCGAGCGCCGAGGAGGCGGTCGCCCCGGCGCCGAGGACGGCGGCGGACGGGACGCGTCCGACCCCCCGCTCGCGTAGGGCGGCCACCATCCCGGGGATGTCGGTGTTCTCACCGAGGCGGCGGCCGTCCTCAGTGAGGACCAGCGTGTTGACGGCCTCCACGGCCGCGGCGGTGTCACCGACCTCGTCCAGCAGCGGGATGACCGCACGCTTGAGCGGCATGGTCAGCGACAGCCCCGCCCACCGCTCCCCGCCCCCGGCCAGGGAGTCCAGGAAACCGGGCAGCGCCGCCTCGTCGACCTCGAAGCGGTCGTACGTCCAGTCGGCCAGTCCCAGCTCCGCGTAGGCGGCGCGGTGCAGTACCGGTGAGAGCGAGTGCGCGATGGGCGATCCGAGAACCGCGGCTCTAGGCATGCGCGGCCCCCTGCGGGTTCTTCGACATGGCCTGGCCTGGTCCCCTCAGCTGCGCGACGTCCGGCGATCCGGGCCGTCCCTGTCCGGCCGGCGGCGACCGGGGACGGCCCGGTCGAGTCTAGGGCCTCAAGATCGGCCCCGGTCCGGGCAGCGCCGGGCGCGGCACGGGGAGACCTTCCCCGTGCCGCGCCCGGATGAAGGCTCAGCCGTTGTGCTTCTTGTTGAACTCCCGCGCGAGCTTGTCGTGCTCCGCGAGCGTCTCGGTGAACTTGGTCGTGTGCCCGTCGAGGGAGATGAAGTAGTACCAGTTGCCCTTTTCGGGATCCATGGCCGCGGCCAGCGCCTTCGCGCCGGGGTTGCCGATCGGCCCCGGCGGGAGCCCCCGGTAGTAGTACGTGTTGTAGGGGTCGTCGAACGTACGGAGCTCCTTGAGCGAGAGATTGATCTCGCTCTGGTTCTTCAGGTAGTTGTACGTCGAGTCGAACTCGAGCTTGCCGTTGGTCTCGGTGTTGGTCGGCTTGAGGCGGTTGTAGACGACCCGCGACATCTTCCGGAAGTCCTCGTTCGACTTGCCCTCGGCCTGCACCAGGCTGGCCAGGGTGACGACCTGCAGCGGTGACTCCAGCCCCAGCTTCTCGGCCTTCGCCTCCACGTCGAACTTGGCGTACTGCTTCTTGGCGTTGCCGACCATGGTGCGGAGCAGGTCGACGGGCTTGGTGTCCTTGCCGACGCTGTAACGGCTCGGCCAGAGGAAGCCCTCCAGCGGATCCTTGATCTCCTTGTTGTCGTCCGCCCAGTCGGGCAGCCCGAGCTTGCCGATGTCGTCCTCGGCGACCTTGGCGGTGGTGCCCTTGTCGAGCCCCAGCTTGGCGTCGACGATCGCGTAGATCTGCACGTCGCGCAGGCCCTCGGCGATGACCAGGACGTTCTGCGACTTCGGGTCGAGCATCATCGTGACGGCGCTGGACGCGGACATCCCCTCGTGCAGGACGTAGACGCCCGCCTGGATGGAGCCGCCCTCGGGGTCCTTGCTGACGGCCGCGGTGAAGGCGTCGACGCTCTTGACGACGCCCGCCTTCTTGAGGATGTTGCCGATCTGGATACCGCTCGCGCCCTGCGGGATCTCGACCTGGACCTCGCCGCTGCCCTTCCCCGCGAAGTCCGGCGGCGGGCCGAAGTTGCTCTGGTAGTACTGGTAGCCGAACCAGCCGACGCCGGCGATGCCGCCACCGAGGACGACGAGGACGACCAGGCACGCCATGCCGCTGCGGCGCTTCTTGGCGCCCTTCCCGCCCTTGCCGTCCTTTCCTGCACGGCCGCGCCGGTCGCCGCGAGCGGGTGGCAGGTCGTCGTCGTCCTCGTCGCCGCCGCCGGAGAAGAAGGAGTGGTCGTCGGCGGCCCCGGTCTCGTCGTCCCACAGCGGGGCCTCCGGCTCGGCCGGCTGGGGCCGCTGAGGCCGCCGCGGAGCCCCCTGCTGGGGCTGGGGCGGCTGCTGCTGTTGCGGCTGCTGCTCGTACGGGGGCTGCTGCTGGTACGAGGTCTGCTGATCCGGGTAGCGCTGGTCGGGCCGCTGGGGGGGCGGGTAGCCGCCCTGCCCGTAGTAGTCGGGCTGCTGCCGGCCGCCGTAGCCGTCGGTGCCGTTGCCGTATCCGGCCGGGGCACCCCAGGAGTCGTACTGCTGCTGCTGAGGGTCGTACGGGTACTGCTGCTGCTGACCCGTGCCGCCGTAGGTGTCCCAACCGTCCTGCTGTTGATACTGGGGCTGCTGCTGGTACTGCTGCTGCTGTTGCTGTTGCTGTTGCTGTTGCTGTTGCTGTTGCTGTTGCTGGTACTGCTGTTGCGCTTGTTGCTGCTGGTACTGGGAATACTGCTGGTGCTGGGGATGCTGGTGTTGCTGCTGAGAGTGCTGCTGCTGTCCCCACTGATCGCCGAAGAGAGGGTCTTCGGGGTGCCATGCATCGGAGCCTGGGCTCCGGCCATAGTCAGTCATCGATCCCCTACGGTTCGGTTCGCGAGGCGGCAGCAGGCCGGCGCTTGTGGCGCGGGCGGGCGGGTTCCGTCCCGTCGGCACCCACGGGTCCAGCTGTGGAGCCGCCGTGCTGCGCGGAACGTTACCGTACCGCGATCAGATAAACGGTTCGACGCTCTCGCCCGGCTCTTTACCAGACACCCGTTCGGTCTCGAGGGCGCTCTGCAGGATGACCACCGCGGCGGCCTGGTCGACGACGGAACGTCCCTTCTTGGCCTTGACGCCCGAAGCGCGCAGCCCCTGAGTGGCCGTGACGGTCGTCATCCGCTCGTCAACGAGGCGCACCGGAACGGGGGAGATGATCTTCGCCACACCCTGGGCGAAGTCGCGGGCCTTGGCCGCGGCCGGCCCCTCCCGCCCGCTGAGCGAGCGGGGCAGGCCGACCAGCACCTCGATCGGCTCGTACTCCTCGATGATCTGCGCGATCCGGCGGCGCGCGGCCGGGACGTCCCGGCCGGGCACCGTCTCGACGGGCGTGGCGATCAGCCCGTCGGGGTCGCAGGAGGCGACCCCGATACGGGCGTCCCCGACGTCGATCGCGATCCTGCGACCCCTGCGCATCATCGTCCTCAGGCCGTCTCGGCGACCAGTCGCTGCACGGCGGCGATGGCCTCGCCGACCGCGTCGGCGTTCTGACCGCCGCCCTGGGCGACGTCCGGCTTGCCGCCACCGCCGCCGCCGAGGGTCTTGGCGGCGGTACGGACCAGGTCGCCGGCCTTCAGGCCGCGCTCGCGAGCCGCCTCATTGGTGGCGATGACGGTCAGCGGGCGGTCGTTCGCCACGGTGAACAGGGCCACGACGGCAGCACGGCCGCCGCTGATCCGCTGGCGGACGTCGAGCACGAGCTTGCGCAGGTCGTCGGCACTGGTGCCGTCCGGCACCTGGCCGGTGACCAGGGCGACGCCCTTGACGTCCTGGGCGGAGTCGGCGAGCCCGGCGGCCGCCTGCAGGACCTTCTCGGCGCGGAAGCGCTCGATCTCCTTCTCGGCCTCCTTGAGCTTGGCGAGCATGCCGGAGATCTTCTCCGGGAGCTCCTCCGGGCGGCCCTTGACCAGCTGCTGGAGCTGGGCGACGACCGTGTGCTCGCGGGCGAGGAAGTTGTACGCGTCCACGCCGACCAGGGCCTCGACGCGGCGCACGCCGGAGCCGATCGAGGACTCGCCGAGCAGCTTCACCAGGCCCAGCTGGGCGGTGTTGTGGACGTGCGTACCGCCGCACAGCTCCTTGGAGAAGTCGCCGATGGTCACGACGCGCACCCGCTCGCCGTACTTCTCGCCGAACTCGGCGATGGCGCCCTGCTTCTTGGCCTCGTCGATGCTCATGATCTCGGCGGTGACGTCGAGTTCGCGGGAGAGCACGGCGTTGATCTTCTGCTCGACGTCCGTCAGCACGCTGCCCGGCACGGCGGTCGGCGAGCCGAAGTCGAAGCGGAAGCGGCCCGGGGAGTTCTCCGAACCGGCCTGGGCCGCCGTGGGGCCGAGCGCGTCGCGCAGCGCCTGGTGGGTGAGGTGGGTGGCGCTGTGGGCGCGGGCGATGGCACGGCGGCGGCCGAGGTCGATCTTGGCGAAGGCGGCGGATCCGACGGTGATCTCGCCGACCTGGACGCTGCCCTTGTGCACGGTGACTCCCGGCACGGGCTGCTGCACGTCGCGCACCTCGATGACGGCGCCCGAGTCGGTGCGGATACGGCCGGTGTCGGCGAGCTGGCCGCCGCCCTCGGCGTAGAAGGGGGTGCGGTCCAGGATGACCTCGACCTCGTCGCCCTCGTTGGCGGCGGGCGACGGCACGCCGTCCACCAGCAGGCCGACGACCGAGGCCTCGCCCTCGTTGTCGGTGTAGCCGGTGAACACCGTCGTGCCGGCGGCGTCGGCGACGGCCCGGTACGCCGACATGTCGACGTGGCCGCTCTTCTTCACCAGGGCGTCGGCCTTGGCGCGGTCCCGCTGCTCCTTCATCAGGCGGCGGAAGCCGTCCTGGTCCACCGACAGGCCCTGCTCGGCGGCCATTTCGAGGGTGAGGTCGATCGGGAAGCCCCAGGTGTCGTGGAGCAGGAAGGCCTTGTCGCCGGCGAGCACGCCGGAACCCGCGGCCTTGGCCTCGGTGACGGCGGTGTCCAGCACATTGGTGCCGGCCTTCAGCGTCTTGAGGAAGCGGGCCTCCTCGGCGAGGGCGACCGTCTCGATGCGCTTGCGGTCCTCGATGAGCTCCGGGTACTGCTGGCCCATCGTCTTGATGACGGTGTCGACGAGGTCGCCGACCACCGCGTCCGTGGCGCCCAACAGCCGCATGTTGCGGATGGCGCGGCGCATGATGCGGCGCAGCACATAGCCGCGGCCCTCGTTGCCGGGGGTGACGCCGTCGCCGATGAGCATGACCGAGGTGCGCATGTGGTCGGCGACGACGCGCAGCGAGACGTCCGACTCGTGGGCCGCGCCATAGGCGACGCCCGTGAGCTCGGTGGCCTTGTCGATGACGGCGCGCAGGGTGTCGGTCTCGTACATGTTCTGCACGCCCTGCAGGATCATGGCGAGACGCTCGAGGCCGAGGCCGGTGTCGATGTTCTTGGCGGGCAGGTCCCCGAGGATCGGGAACTCCTCCTTGCCGGTTCCCTCACCGCGCTCGAACTGCATGAAGACCAGGTTCCAGATCTCCACGTACCGCTCGTCGTTGACGGCCGGGCCGCCCTCGACGCCGAACTCCGGGCCGCGGTCGTAGTTGATCTCGGAACACGGGCCGCAGGGTCCGGGGACGCCCATGGACCAGAAGTTGTCCTTCATGCCCAGGCGCTGGATGCGCTCGGCGGGCACGCCCACGACGTCGCGCCAGATCTGCTCGGCCTCGTCGTCGTCCTTGTAGACGGTGATCCACAGCCGCTCGGGGTCGAGGCCGTAACCGCCGTCCGCCACGGGAGTGGTGAGCAGCTCCCAGGCGAACTTGATGGCGCCTTCCTTGAAGTAGTCGCCGAAGGAGAAGTTGCCGCACATCTGGAAGAAGGTGCCGTGACGCGTGGTCTTGCCGACCTCTTCGATGTCGGGCGTGCGGACGCACTTCTGCACGCTGGTGGCGCGCGGGAAGGGCGGCTTGACCTCACCCAGGAAGTAGGGCTTGAACGGGACCATGCCCGCGGGCACCAGAAGGAGCGTCGGGTCGTCGGCGATGAGCGACGCCGACGGCACGACGGTGTGCCCGCGCTCTTCGAAGAAGCGCAGCCAGCGGCGGCGGATTTCTGCCGACTCCATCAGTGTTCGTCCTTCCGGTGGTGGTACGTGATCGCCGGCCGCGGGGCCGGCATGTCGAGATCGGTGGCCGTGTGGCCCAGTTGGTCGTTGAGCTGTTCCTCGCGCTCGGCCATGCCGGCGCGGACGTCCTGTGCGAAGGTGCGCAGCCGGTCCCCGGCCTCGAGGGCCTTGTCGGCCGCCTTCGCGGCGAGGCTCTCGGGCGTCAGGCTGCGGATCTTGCGATGGACCTTGTTGGTGGCCCACACCCCGGCGGCGGCACCGGCGGTGAACCAGAAGGCACGGCGGAACATGGCAGGTCAGCCCCTTGACTTACGGCTGCGGGCGGACGGGAGCGTCCGGCCGACGACCACGGTGCGCTTCTTGCCCGCGCCCTTGGTCTGGAGGGTGACCGCGCGCCGCACGCCGTAGCCGAAGGCCGCGACCTTCACCAGGGGGCCACCGAAGGTGGAGGCGACGGTCGTGGAGAGGGCGGAGGCGTTGGCGGTCACCTCGGCGACGTCGGAGGTGATGGTGTCCACCCGGGCCAGCTGGGCGTGGGCGGAGCGGACCGCCTCGGAGGCCTCGCCGAGCAGCGGCACGGCCTGGTCGGTCACCTCCGCCACGAGGCGGGTGGCCTGCCGGAGCACCTGCGCGAGCCGCACGAGCGCCACGGCGAGGAACGACACCAGGATCGCCCAGAAGACGGCCACGATGAGGCCGGCCACCTCTCCACCGGACACGCTGCCACTCCCTCGGATCCACCGCGCCAACCAGGTACAGATCAGATACCGACCTTATCGCGACGGGCAGCTCGCTCCGTACCGCATTGCGGGCGGGCGGCGCCCCCGGCCGCCCTCGGGCGGCAGGGCCGGATTGTACGTTCCGCTTATTTGACGATACCCTCCGTGACCCATGCGCCATGAGACGACGCCGGGCAATCTGCCGTGCGAACTGAACCACTTCGTCGGCCGGCGGCGCGAGCTCGACGACGTGGCCCGCCTGCTGGGCAGGGCCCGGATGGTGACGGTGACCGGGGTGGGCGGGGTCGGCAAGACCCGGCTCGCGCTGCGTGCGGCGGCCGGGCTGCGCGCCGATTTCACCGACGGGGTCTGGGTGGCCGAGCTGGGGGCCGTACGGGATCCGGAACTGGTGGACCATGCGGTGGCCGACGCCCTCGGCCTCACCGACCACACCACGCGCGGCCCGCGGGCCGCGCTCACCGCGTTCCTGGCCCGCCGCGAGCTGCTGCTCGTCCTGGACTGCTGCGAGCGGCAGGTGGAGGCGACGGCGGAACTGGCCGAGGCGCTGCTGCGGCGGGCCCCGGGACTGCGCTTGCTGGCCACCAGCCGGCAGCCGCTGGGGGTGACCGGCGAGCACATGGCGGCGCTGGAACCGTTCGCCGACACCCGCGAGGCGGTGGAGCTCTTCGCCGACCGGGCGGCCGCGGTGCTGCCGGGCTTCACCGTGGACGGCGGCAACCTGGCCGAGGTGGCGGAGTTGTGCCGCCGCCTGGACGGCATCCCGCTGGCGCTGGAGCTGGCGGCGGGCCGCGTGCGGGCCCTGTCGGTACGGCAGATCACCGGTCGGCTGGACGATCGCTTCCGGTTGCTCACCCGGCGCGGCGGCACGGGCGGCCCGGAGCGGCACCGGGCGCTGCGTACCACGATCGGGTGGAGCCACGAGCTGTGCAGTCCCCGCGAACGGCTGCTGTGGGCACGGCTGTCGGTGTTCGCCGGGGACTTCGACCCCGAGGCGGCGGAATACGTCTGCGCGGGCGGCGACCTGACCGCCGACACCCTGGGGGACCTGCTGGCGGACCTGGTGGACAAGTCGGTGGTGCTGCGCCGCGAGGTCGCGGGCGCGGTGCGCTACCTGCTGCTGGACACCGTGCGCGAGTACGGGCTGGGCTGGTTGCGGGAGCTGGGCGAGGAACGGCGGCTGCGGTCCCGGCACCGGGACTGGTACCTCGGCTTCGCCACCTGGGGCGAGATGGAGTGGTTCGGCGCCCGGCAGGCGGAGATCTCGGCGAGCACCGAGCGCGAACTGCCCCATCTGCGGGCCGCGCTGGAGTTCTCCCTGGAGACGCCCGAAGAGCTCAGGACCGGGCAGTACCTGGCGGCGAGCCTGTGGTTCTTCTGGGTCGGCTGCGGCCGGCTGGCCGAGGGCCGGTACTGGCTGGAGCGCGCGCTCGCGGCCGATCACGAACCCACGGGGCAGCGGGCCAAGGCCCTGTGGGTGTGCGGCTACGTCTCGATCCTTCAAGGCGACGGCACCGCGGCACTGGGCATGCTGTACGAGTGCCGGGAGCAGGCCCTGGCGGCCGGTGACGCGACGGCGGTGGCGTACGCGGTGCACCGGATGGGGTGCGGCGCCCTGCTCAGTGACGACCTGCCGCGGGCGAGGTCCCTGTTCGAGGAGGCGCTGGGCCACTACCGGACGCTGGGCGAGTTGAACAGCAACGTCATCATGGCCGAGGTCGAACTGGCGATGGCGGTGGCCTTCGAGGGCGACCTGGAGGGCGGGATCGATCTGTGCGACCGCATCCGGGAGGTCTGCGAGGACCACGGGGAGCGCTGGGCGCTGGCGTACGCGCTGTACACCCGGGCCGTCATCGCGTGGTGGCAGGACGACCCCGGGCTCGCCGCCGACCTGGCGGCCGAGTGCGTGCGGATCAACCACGCCTTCCGCGACATGGTGGGCATCGTGCTCGGCATCGAACTGCTCGCGCTGCTCAGGGTCCCGCAGGACGCCCGGGAGGCGGCGGTGCTGCAGGGCGCCGCGGGCGGCATCTGGAATGTCGTGGGACTTCCGGTGTTCGGTTCGCGCTACTTCGGGATCCCCCACCAGCGCTGCGAGGAACTGGCCCGCGCCGAACTCGGCCGGCTCGGCTACGAGGGGGCGTACGCCGAGGGCGGCGTCCTCGACCTCGACGCCGCCGTCGCCCGGGCGCTGGCCGGACTTCCGCCGACGCGCCCCGGACCTCGCCCGCCCCGCGGCCCCGTCCCCCCGGGCGGCCCACTCACCGCCGGCACCCCGCTGCGCGGCCGGAGCGCCCAGGACTGACCCCGGCGGCGGCGCCGGCGGAAACCGCGCGGCGGGCACGCGGGCACGGGCGCCGGCGTACGCGCCCGGAGACGCGAAAGCCCCGGCGCCCCCGCCGGTGAGGCGGGGGCGCCGGGGCTGACGTGCGAGCCGGACGCGGCAGGCGTCAGCGAGCGTAGTACTCGACGACGAGCTGCTCGTCGCAGATCACGGGGACCTCACGACGGTTCGGCAGGCGGTCCAGGCGGAAGGCCAGCGCCTGCAGGTTGACCTGCAGGTACTTCGGGGTCTCGCCCTCGCCGGCCCAGCCACCCTCACGGGCGACCTGGAACGGGGTCTTGGAGCGGGAGCGCTCGCGGACCATCACGACGTCGTCCGGGGTGACCCGGAAGGACGGCTTGTCGACCTTGTGGCCGTTGACCTCGATGTGGCCGTGGACGACCATCTGGCGGGCCTGGTAGATGGTGCGGGCCAGGCCGGCGCGCAGGACGAGGGCGTCCAGGCGGCGCTCGAGCTCGACGATCAGGGCCTCGCCGGTCTTGCCGCTGACCTTGCGGGCGCGGTCGTAGGCGCGGGCCATCTGGCGCTCGGAGATGTCGTACTGGGCGCGCAGGCGCTGCTTCTCGAGCAGTCGGACCTTGTAGTCACTGTTCTGCTTGCGGCCGCGGCCGTGCTCGCCCGGCGGGTAGGGACGGGCCTCGAAGTACTTGACGGCCTTCGGCGTCAGGGCGATGCCGAGGGCACGCGACTTCTTGACCTTGGGACGCGACTGGTTCACGTTTCCCAGACCTCCATGTAAGTTAGGTAAGGCTTACCTTAGCGAAGGAGATCGTATGTCTCGCCCTGGGAACACCACGCGCATCACGGACGGTACGGACGCCGCACAGGGCGCCGCCGACGCCACGGCGGGCGCCGACTCGACGGAGGTCCGATCAGCTCATGGTCAGCCGCGTCCCAGCGGGCATGAAATCGCCCGACTGCCGTCAGCAGCCGAGCGCACACGAACTCTCGTACAGGGTACCGCCTCCGCCATCCTGGTGATTCCCGGCCTCACCCCCGACCTGCCCGAGCTCATGGTCCCCGAGGAGCGGATCGTGGGCACCGACGGGGACCTCTTCCTGCTGTTTCCCGCGGAATCACCGGCCGTGCGGGCCGCCACCCACGCCGAGGACGACGAACTCACGGCTGTGTTGGAGATCACCGATGTCGCCCCGGTCGCCGTGCCGGGGCGCATCCGGGGCAGGGCGTGGATCGCCGGCTGGATCACCGTCGCACGCGACCTGCCCGCACCGGCCGGGAAGGTGCGGCTGCGGCTGGAGGTCGGCGAGGCGTCCCTGGACGACCTGTGGGGCGCCGAGCAGGTGGAGCCGGACGAATTCGCCGCGGCCCGCCCCGACCCGCTGATCACCCACGAGGCCGAGCTGCTGCAGCACCTCGCGGCCGCGCACGCCGACCAGGTGGGGTGGCTGTGCGCGCTCGCGGGGGGTGCCGGTGCCTGCCGCAGCGAGCCGACCGCCGCGGTGCCGCTCGCCCTGGACCGCTTCGGGCTGCGGGTGCGCTTCACGGGAGAGGACGGCACCTTCGACGCCCGCTTCGAGTTCCTGGAGCCGGTACGGGGCCACACGGATCTGCACCGGGCGATGCACACGCTCTTCGACGCCGCCCAAGAGGCCGCCGCGCACGGGCGCTGACACCCGGCCGCGCAGGGTGACCCCCGCGGGGCGCACTACTCCCCCGCCAGCCGCTCCCTGACCCGCTCCAGGACATCGGCGTAGCGGGCCTCGGCCCCGTAGCGGGTGGGCTCGTAGTAGCGCCGGCCGTGGATCTCGTCCGGCGCGTACTGCTGGGCGGCGATGGCACCGGGCAGATCGTGCGGGTACTGGTAGCCCTGGCCGTGTCCGAGTTTGGCGGCGCCCTTGTAGTGGCTGTCGCGCAGGTGTGCGGGGACCGGGCCGGCCTTGCCCGCCCGTACGTCGGCGAGCGCCGCGCCGATCGCGGTCGTGGCCGCGTTGGACTTGGGCGCGAGGGCGAGCGCGATCGTGGCATGGCTGAGCGTGAGCGCGGCCTCGGGGAAGCCGATCATCGCCACCGCCTGCGCCGCGGCGACGGCCGTGGGCAGCGCGGTCGGATCGGCCAGGCCGATGTCCTCGCTTGCGGAGATCATCAACCGGCGGGCGATGAACCGCGGGTCCTCCCCCGCCTCGATCATGCGGGCGAGGTAGTGCAGGGCCGCGTCCACGTCCGAGCCGCGGATGGACTTGATCAGGGCGCTCGCCACGTCGTAGTGCTGGTCGCCGTCGCGGTCGTACTTCACCGCGGCGCGGTCGACGGTCTCCTCGAGGGTGCTCAGGGAGATCTCCGGCTCGCCCTTCGCCAGGGCGGCGCCCGCGCCCGCCTCCAGCGCGGTCAGCGCCCGGCGGGCGTCCCCGCCGGCGATCCGCAGCAGATGGTCCTCGGTGTCCTCGGGCAGGGTGACCGCGCCCTTGAGCCCGCGCTCGTCGGTGAGGGCCCGGCGCAACAGGCCGCGCAGGTCGTCGTCGGTCAGCGGCTCCAGGGTGAGCAGCAGCGACCGGGACAGCAGCGGGGAGATGATCGAGAAGTACGGATTCTCGGTGGTGGCGGCGATCAGGGTGACCCAGCGGTTCTCGACCGCGGGGAGCAGCGAGTCCTGCTGGGCCTTGCTGAAGCGGTGGATCTCGTCCAGGAAGAGCACGGTGTCGCGGCCGTAGCCACCGGATTCGCGCTTGGCGCTCTCGATGACCGCGCGGACCTCCTTGACGCCCGCGGTGATCGCCGAGAGCTCGACGAAGCGCTTGTTGGTGGCATGGCTGACGACATAGGCGAGGGTCGTCTTGCCGATCCCCGGAGGCCCCCAGAGGATGACGGAGGAGATCCCGGCCGGCCCGCCGCCGCCTTCGCCGACCAGGCGCCGCAGCGGCGATCCGGGCCGCAGCAGATGGCCCTGCCCCACGACCTCGTCGAGGGTGCGCGGACGCATCCGTACGGCCAGGGGGCTGCCTCCGGGCTCCCTCGACTGGCGGTCCTCTGCGGCGGCGGTGAACAGGTCGGGCTCCACGGCAAGGAAGCCTATGCCACCCCACCGACAGGGCGGCCCCGCGGTCAGATCAGGGTGCTCCAGTACGTCCACCAGCGGGTCAGGATGGCCACGGCGATGGCGCCGTACCAGAGCACGGGGACGACCCAGTGGAACTCCAGCACCAGGGCCCGGACGCCGGCGGGCGCCGGGATGATCCCGTGCTTGACGTTGTGGACGAGGGTGTACCAGAACAGCGCGATGGTGACGACCCAGGCCAGCGAGCACCACAGGCACAGCGAGCCGATGTTGTACAGCGACTGGTACTGCAGCCACGTGACGAAGCCGACACCGAAGAGCGTTCCGGCCTGCAGACCGAGCCAGAACCAGGGTCGGTAGCGGGCGCCGGCGAACATCCCCATCGCGAGGGCGATGACCACGGGGTAGGCGACCATGCCGATCATCGGATTGGGGAAGCCGAAGGCGTGCGCCTGCTCGCTCTTCATGATGTTGCCGCAGGAGATGATCGGGTTCAGGCTGCAGCCGGGGACGAAGTTCGGGTCCTCCAGCAGCTTGAACTTGTCGATCGTGATGACCCACGACGCGAGCAGGCCGAGCGCGCCGGACACGACGAGCAGCCAGGTGAAGGCCCTGCCCGCGCCGATGAGGCCGTCCGCGGACTCCTGGCTGCCGCTGTCGGTGCGAGCCGTCTCAACCGCCGTAGTCACCATGTCGCCGTTTCCGTGGGTCGGGGGTGTGCCGCACTGCCCAACGCGTCTGACCCGCCGGAAGTGCCGGGTCCCATGGTGCCGTGTCACCCGTCCGAGCGACAACGGGCGAACGGCGGCGACCCGACCGGCGACGCCGGGTGCGCGATCGACGGCGTTGCGTCACGGACCGCGGAGGCTCGATCGGGAACCACCCCTCGCCAAAAATGCGTGCATATAAGACATATAGGATTCTGAGTGGACCCGGAGATCCGAGGAATCACTCCGACGGGAGAGGTGCCCCATGCATCGACCCGAATGGGTGCCTGCAGGGACGGATGTGGAGACTCCGAACGCCGCCCGGGTCTACGACTACTACCTGGGCGGATCGCACAACTTCGAGGCCGACCGCGACATGGCCCGTCAGGCCATGGCCCTGTGGCCCGACCTTCCGGTGATCATGCGTGCCAACCGCGCGTTCCTGCGCCGTGCCGTCCACCACCTCGCCACGCGCGGCATCACCCGCTTCCTGGACATCGGCTCCGGTATCCCGACCTTCGGCGCGGTGCACGAGGTGGCGCGGGCCGTCCGGCCGCGGGCGCGCGTGGTGTACGTGGACCTGGACCCGATCGCCGTGGCGCACAGCCGTCTGCTGCTCCGGGACGACCCGCTGAGCGCCACGGTGATGGCCGACATGACCGACACCGGCGACCTGCTCTCCCGGCCCGAGGTCACCGACCTGCTCGCCCCCGGCGAGCCGGTCGCCGTCCTCCTGGTGGCCATGCTGCACTTCGTCACCGACGCCGAGGACCCCGGCAAGATCGTCGCGGTGCTGCGCGATGCCGTACCGCCGGGCAGCCATCTGGTGCTCACCCACGCCTCCCGGGAGAGCCGGCCCGACCAGGCGGAGCCGCTCGAGGAGCTGTACGCACGGCGCACCACGACCCCGCTGGTCATGCGGACCAGGAAGGATGTGACGGGCTTCTTCGACGGCTGGGAACTGCTTCCGCCGGGCGTGGTCTGGCTGCCCGAGTGGCGGCCGGAGGACCCGGAGTCGGTGGGACCGCACCCCGAGTGGATCTCGGGCCTCGCGGGTGTGGGACGGCGGCCGTGAGCCGGCCGCCGTCCACCGTCGGCGGTCCCGGCCTGGAGTTCGCGGACGCCTGGTCCCGGCTCCTGCGTTCGGGGCCGGGGCTCGCGCTGCCCCCGCTGACCCTGCGCCGGGTGGCGGCCACGACCGCGGACCTGCTCAGCCGGGCGCTCGGCGAGCGAGGATGCGACGCCTCGCTCGCGGAGCGGGCGGGCACGCTGCTGGTGGAGGCGCATTTCACCGATCCGGAGATCCTGGCGGAGGCGGTGGCGCTGCTGCAGATGCAGCCGGCCGATCCCGAGCGGGTGCCGGCCGTGGCCGGCGCCTTCGCCTCCGGCTGGGCGTCGGCGCTGCGCG
The DNA here is from genome assembly GCF_040638135.1 of Streptomyces sp. NPDC026673. NCBI lineage: Bacteria > Bacillati > Actinomycetota > Actinomycetes > Kitasatosporales > Streptomycetaceae > Streptomyces > Streptomyces sp. NPDC026673. The sequence continues at coordinate 57,335 of NZ_JBEZXR010000037.1, forward strand.
AGCGGACGCTGCGCGAGCAGGAGGCGATCCAGCGGGCGGCCTTCCGGGCCCGGGAGGACGCGGAGCGGGCCCGGCTCGCCTCGGAGGCCCGGTTCCGCGCGCTGTTCGAGCACGCCGCCATCGGTATCGGCATCGCCGATGTGGACGGCACGATCGTGCAGGTCAACCAGGCACTGCGGGAGCTGCTCGGGGCCCGTCCCGAGGATCTGCGGGGCCGCCGGGTCACCGAGCTGGTGCACCCCGAGGACGCCCCGGGGGTGTGGGAGGCGTACGACGACCTGGTCAGGGGCCGCCGCGAGCGGTTCCAGTGCGACAAGCCGTACTACCGGCGCGACGGCGAGGTGGTGTGGACGCACCTGACCGTCTCCCTGATCCGCGACGAACACGGGGCACCCCGCTACCAGGTGGCCATGGTGGAGGACATCACCGACCGCTACCGGCTGCAGGAGCGGCTGCGCCACCAGGCCACGCACGATCCGCTGACCGGGCTGCCCAACCGCGCCGCGTTCTTCGAGCGGCTGGAGGGCGTGTTCCAGGAGCCGCAGCCCGGCGCCCGCTTCGGCCTGTGCTACGTCGACCTGGACGGCTTCAAGGTCGTCAACGACAGCCTCGGCCACGAGACCGGGGACCGGTTGCTGACGGCGGTGGCGGAGCGGCTGGACGCGGCGCTCGCCCCCCTGGGGCACCTGGTGGCCCGGCTGGGCGGGGACGAGTTCGTGGTGCTGCTGGAGGAGTGCCGGGGCGAGCAGGAGGCCGTGGCGGTCGCCAAGCTCGTCCTGACGACGCTGTCCCGGCCCTTCCTCGTCAACGAGCAGCAACTGACGATCGGGGCCAGCGTCGGGGTGTTCGCCCAGCGGGTGGCGGCGACGACCCCGGGCGCGGCCGTACGGGCGGCGGACCTGACGCTGTACCGCTCCAAGGAGGCCGGACGCGGCCGGTGGACGCTCTTCGATCCCACGCACAACGCGCGGGCCGTGAGCCGGTACGCCATCTCCGTACGGCTGCCGGTGGCGCTGGACCGCGGGGAGTTCTTCATCGACTACCAGCCGCTGTGCTCACTGGCCGACGGCTCGCTGGTGGCGGTGGAGGCGCTCGTGCGGTGGCGCCACCCGCAGTTCGGCGTGCTGGGGCCCGACGAGTTCGTGGGGACCGCGGAGGAGACCGGGCTGATCATGCCGCTGGGCAGGTGGATCCTGGAGCGCGCGATCGGCCAGGCGGCGGAGTGGGTGCGGCGGTTCGGGGAGGCGGCGCCGCAGATCAACGTCAACCTGGCCGTCCGTCAGATCCGCAATCCCGGCCTGGTGCACGACGTCACGTCGATCCTGGCGGGCACGGGCCTCGCACCTGGGCGGCTGGAACTGGAGATCACCGAGAGCGCGGTGATCGGCCCCGAGGACGAGTCGCTGCGCGCCCTGCAGGCGCTGGCGGACGCCGGGGTCTCGCTGGCCGTCGACGACTTCGGCACCGGCTGGTCGAACCTTGCCTACCTCAGGGACCTGCCGGTGTCCGGGCTGAAGATCGCCGGCGCCTTCGTCACGGACCCGCACCGCGCCGGGACGGACGACCCGGTGGGCTGGCGGATCGTCGGCGGACTGGTGTCGCTGGCGCACGCGCTCGGGCTCACCGTCACCGCCGAGGGTGTGGAGAGCTCCCAGCACGCCCGGCGATTGCGGTCGCTGGGCTGCGACTGGGGTCAGGGCTGGTACTTCGGTCGGCCGATGCGGCCGGAGCGGATCGCCCACTGGATCGAGCGGGGGCATCCGGAGTGACCGGGCGCCCGGGAGACGTTCCCGGCGGACGCCGGTACGGCCGGCCGGTGCGAGGCCGGCCGGCCGTGTGATCCGCGGATCAGGCGAGTCGTTCGCGCACCGCCGCGACGACACCCTCGACGGGGACGGCGGTCTGCTCGCCGCTCTCGAGGTCCTTCAACTGCACGGCGCCCTCGGCCAGATCCCGCTCGCCGGCGACGATCGCGAAGCGCGCGCCCGAACGGTTGGCGGACTTCATCGCGTTCTTCAGGCCCTTGCCGCCGAACGCGAAGTCGGTGGCGATGCCCGCCCGCCGCAGCTCGGTGACCGCTCCGAACAGCACGCGGCGCGCCTCCTCGCCCATCGGCACCGCGAACACCTGCGTGGGCGCGGGCAGTTCGAGCTCGATGCCCTCGGCCTTGAGCGCCAGGACCGTACGGTCGACACCGAGCGCCCAGCCCACGGACGGCAGCGCGGGACCGCCGATCATCTCGGACAGCCCGTCGTAGCGGCCGCCGCCGCCGACCGCGGACTGCGAGCCGAGGCCGTCGTGCACGAACTCGAAGGTGGTGCGGGTGTAGTAGTCCAGACCGCGCACCAGCTTGGGGTCGTCCTCGTAGGCCACGCCCGCCGCCGTCAGCAGCTCGCGCACCTGCTCGTGGTACGCCTTGCAGGCCTCGCACAGGTGGTCGCGCATCATCGGGGCACCGACGAGCTGCTTCTGCACGCTGTCGCGCTTGTCGTCGAGGACGCGCAGCGGGTTGATGTCGACCCGCCGGCGGGTGTCCTCGTCCAGGTCCAGGCCGCGCAGGAAGTCCTGGAGCGCGGCCCGGTAGACCGGACGGCACTCCCGGTCGCCCAGCGAGTTCAGCAGCAGGCGGAAGTTCCGCAGCCCGAGCGAGCGGTAGGCGTCCACGGCCAGGATGATCAGCTCGGCGTCGAGCGCCGGGTCCTCGGCACCGATCGCCTCGGCGCCGACCTGGGAGAAGTGGCGGTAGCGACCGGCCTGCGGCCGCTCGTAGCGGTAGTACGAGCCGGAGTACCAGAGCTTGACCGGCAGGTTGCCGGCCTTGTGCAGGTTGGCCTCCAGCGCGGCGCGCAGCACCGAGGCGGTGCCCTCGGGGCGCAGCGCGAGGTGCGTGCCGCCCTTGGTGGTGAGGGTGTACATCTCCTTGGTCACGATGTCGGTGGACTCGCCGACGCCGCGGGAGAACAGCTCGACCTGCTCGAAGCCGGGGGTCTCGACGTAGCCGTAGCCGGCCCGCCGCAGGGGCGCCGCGATCGCCTCGCGTACCGCCAGGAACACGGCGGAATCGGGCGGCAGGAGGTCGTAGGTGCCCTTGGGGGCCTTGAAGGTGCTCACTGGAGGTCTCTCGTCACATTCCTCGTCGCGGAGGGGCGGGGTGGTCGTCCCCTCCGAGGCCGCGGGCCACCTCCGCCAGATAGGGGTTGGTGGCGCGCTCACGGCCGATGGTCGTCTGGGGTCCGTGGCCGGACAGCACCACGGTCGAGTCGTCGAGCGGCAGGCACACACGGGCCAGCGACGCGTACAGCTCGTCCATGGAACCGCCGGGCAGATCGGTGCGGCCGACGGAGCCGGCGAACAGCAGGTCGCCCGAGAAGAAGACCGAGGGGATCTCGGCGCTCTCGGGGAGCCTGAAGGTCACCGACCCCTCGGTATGGCCCGGCGCGTGTGCCACGGACAGCTCGAGACCGGCGAGCTCCAGCCTGCTGCCGTCGGTGAGCTCCTTGAGGTCGTCGGGCTCGCCGATGGTCAGGTCGCCGAGCAGCTGCGCGCCGATCGAGCGGCCGAGGGCCTTCTCCGGGTCGTTCAGCATGTAGCGGTCCCGGGGGTGGATCCAGGCCGGGACGCCATGGGCCCCGCAGACCGGGACGACCGAGGCCACGTGGTCGAGATGGCCGTGGGTGAGGATGACGGCGACGGGCTTGAGACGGTGTTTGGCGAGCGTGGCCTCGACGCCCTCGGCCGCCTCGTGGCCCGGGTCGATGATCACGCACTCCTCACCGGCGGCGGGGGCGACCACGTAGCAGTTGGTGCCCCAGGCCCCGGCGGGGAACCCGGCAATGAGCACGTTCGTCCTTCTGTCGGCTGTCGTTCACGGCAGGTCGTACCGCACAGCGGCGGCCCCATGAGCCTACCGGCGTCAACGCGGCCATCGCGAACCAGTAACGTCGCTGGACTGGGGGGCGCGCGGGGCGCGAAGATCGGCGACGGTACGTACTCATATTCGGACGCTACGAGCAGAAGGCATCGGGAGACGGCTCAGTGGTCACCAAGGATCAGCGGCGGCGCCAGCTCGCCCGGGAGAAGTTCGAGCGCCAGCAGCAGCGACGTGCGCAGGAGCAACGGAAGGGCGTACGGCGCAACGCGATCGTCGCCGCCGTGCTCGCGGTCGTCCTGGCGGCGGGCGCCACGGCGTGGGCGGCTGGCGCCTTCAGCTCGGACGCCAAGAAGGACGACGCCGCTGCGGCGAGCGCCTCCCCCACCCCCGCCGAGCCGAGCAAGGCGCCCGATCCGTGCGCCAAGCCCGCGGCGGGCGACCCCGGCACGGAGCAGTGGAAGAAGGAGCCCGAGGTCACGATCGACTCCTCGGCCAAGTACACCTTCACGCTCCAGACGACCTGCGGCGACATCGCGCTGAACCTCGACGCGAAGAACGCCCCGCACACGGTCAACTCCTTCGCCTTCCTTGCGGGCAAGGGCTTCTTCGACCACACGAAGTGCCACCGGCTCACCACCTCCGGCATCTACGTGCTGCAGTGCGGCGACCCGACCGCCCAGGGCTCCGGCGGGCCCGGCTACACGATCCCGGACGAGAACCTGAAGGCGAAGGAGATCGCCGGGGGCACCTACCCGGCGGGGACGGTCGCCATGGCCAACACCGGCCAGCCGCACAGCGGCGGAAGCCAGTTCTTCCTGGTCTACAAGGACAGCCCGCTGCCCCCGAGCTACACCCCGTTCGGCACGATCGCCGACTCCGGCATGAAGGTGCTCGAGAAGATCGCGGCCGCGGGTGAGTCGACCGGCGGCGGCGACGGCGCCCCGAACGCCACCGTGGTGATCAACAAGGCGTCGGTGAAGAAGTCCTGATCGTCCCGACCCGCACCCGCGGGTGAATTTCGCGGGTGCGGGATGCGGACAGCCGGGGCACCGGTCGCCTATGTTGGCGTTGTGTAGGGTGCCTGCTCCGACGGCTGCACCAGGGAAGGACGCGGACCGTCGGACCGGTCAGGGCGCGGCCCGGCCGAATGGAACTGTGGACGATGCCCGCGAGCCGTGCGGCGGCCGGGCATCACGTGGAGGAGGCGCTGTGAGCAGCGACCCGTGGGGCCGCGTCGACGAGACGGGGACCGTGTACGTGCGTACGGCCGATGGCGAGCGCGAAGTCGGCTCGTGGCAGGCGGGCTCCCCTGAGGAGGCGCTGGCCTACTTCGAGCGGAAATACGAGGGCCTCGTCGTCGAGATCGGCCTCCTCGAACGCCGTGTGAAGACCACCGACCTGTCCCCCAAGGACGCGTTGACCGCCATCGATCACCTGCGCACCGCGGTGACCGAGGCCCACGCCGTGGGCGACCTCGCCGCGCTCGCGAAGCGGCTGGACGCGCTCACCGAGCAGGTGGACGCGCGCCGCGAGGAGCGCAAGGTGGCCAAGGCGAAGGCCTCCGAGGAGGCCAAGACGTCCAAGGAGCAGCTGGTCGTCGAGGCCGAGCAGCTGGCGCAGAGCGAGCAGTGGCGGGCCGCCGGCGAGCGGCTGCGCGCCCTGGTCGACACCTGGAAGGGCCTGCCGCGCCTGGACCGCAAGACCGACGACGAGCTGTGGCACCGCTTCAGCCACGCCCGTTCGGTCTTCTCCAAGCGGCGCAAGGCGCACTTCGCGGCGCTCGACGCGCAGCGCGAGGACGCCCGGCGGCGCAAGGAGAAGCTGGTGGAGGAGGCGCAGGCGCTGTCCGGCTCCACCGACTGGGGCCCGACGGCGGCGCGCTACCGCGAGCTGATGGCCGACTGGAAGGCCGCGGGGCGTGCCCAGCGCGAGGCCGAGGACGACCTGTGGAACCGCTTCCGCGGCGCCCAGGACGTCTTCTTCGCGGCCCGCTCCGATGTCTTCGCCGAGCGCGACACCGAGCAACGCGAGAACCTCACGCTCAAGGAGGAGCTGGCCATCGAGGCCGAGAAGCTGCTCCCGGTCACCGACCTGAAGGCGGCGCGCGCGGCCTTCCGCGGCATCAACGAGCGCTGGGAGGCGATCGGCCACGTGCCGCGCGACGCCCGGCCGCGCATCGAGGGCCGCATGCACGCGGTCGAACGGGCCCTCCAGGATGCCGAGGAGTCCGAGTGGCGCCGTACCAACCCCGAGGCGCGGGCGCGTGCCGCGGGGCTCACCGGGCAACTCCAGGCGGCCGTCGACAAGCTGCGTGAGCAGATCGAGACGGCCCGGGCCGCGGGCAACACCGCCAAGGCCGACAAGCTGCAGCGGGAGCTGGACGGGCGGCAGGCGCTGCTCGACCAGGCGCTCAAGTCCCTGGACGAGTTCGGCGGCTGACCCCCGCGAGCCACGCGGAAGGGCCCGTACGCGATGCGTACGGGCCCTTCCGCGTTCGGCCTCCGCGTTCGGCCTCCGGGTGCGCCCGGCGGGGTCGCCGTGCCGGGCGCACGGCCCCGGATCAGCGCTGCCGCGCCGAGGTGACCCGGTACACGTCGTAGACGCCCTCGACGCCGCGCACGGCCTTCAGGACGTGCCCCAGGTGCTTGGGGTCGCCCATCTCGAAGGTGAAGCGCGAGGTGGCCACCCGGTCGCGTGAGGTCTGGACCGCGGCGGACAGGATGTTGACGTGCTGGTCGGACAGGACGCGGGTGACGTCCGACAGCAGACGGGACCGGTCCAGCGCCTCGACCTGGATGGCGACCAGGAAGACGGACGACTGGGTCGGCGCCCACTCGACGTCGATGATCCGCTCGGGCTGCTGCGAGAGCGACTCGACGTTCACGCAGTCGGCCCGGTGCACGGAGACTCCGTTGCCGCGGGTGACGAAGCCGATGATCGGGTCGCCCGGCACCGGGGTGCAGCAGCGGGACAGCTTGACCCAGACGTCCTTCTCGCCCTTGACGATCACACCCGGGTCGGCGGCCGAGCGCCGCTTGGTCCGGCTGCGCGACGGGGTGGTGATCTCGGCGATGTCCTCGGTCGCGCCCTCCTCGCCGCCCAGCGCCTCGACGAGCTTGTGCACGACGGACTGCGCGGTGATGTGGCCCTCGCCGATCGCCGCGTAGAGCGCGGAGATGTCGGGGTAGCGCATCTCGTGCGCGAGCGTGACGAGCGAGTCCCCGGTGAGCACCCGCTGGATCGGCAGGTTCTGCTTGCGCATCGCACGGGCGATGGCTTCCTTGCCCTGCTCGACGGCCTCCTCGCGGCGCTCCTTGGAGAACCAGGCGCGGATCTTGTTGCGGGCGCGGGGGGACTTGACGAAGCCCAGCCAGTCACGGGACGGGCCGGCGCCCGCCGCCTTGGAGGTGAAGACCTCCACCGTGTCGCCGTTGTCGAGGTTCGACTCCAGCGGCACCAGACGGCCGTTGACCCGTGCCCCTATCGTGCGGTGGCCGACCTCGGTGTGGACGGCGTACGCGAAGTCGACCGGGGTCGCGCCGGCGGGCAGCGCGATGACATCGCCCTTGGGGGTGAAGACGAAGACCTCGTTGCGGGACAGGTCGAAGCGGAGCGACTCCAGGAACTCGCCCGGGTCCTCGGTCTCCTTCTGCCAGTCCAGCAACTGCCGCAGCCACGCCATGTCGTTGACGGCGTCGTCCTTCTTGGCGGACTTCGGGCTGTCGGTGCGCACCTTGGAGGCGCCGGCGACGGCCTCCTGCTTGTACTTCCAGTGCGCCGCGATGCCGTACTCGGCGCGGCGGTGCATGTCGAAGGTGCGGATCTGGATCTCGACCGGCTTGCCGCTGGGCCCGATGACCGTCGTGTGCAGCGACTGGTACATGTTGAACTTGGGCATCGCGATGTAGTCCTTGAACCGCCCCGGCACCGGGTTCCACCGCGCGTGGATGGTGCCCAGCGCCGCGTAGCAGTCGCGGACGGTGTCGACGAGGACGCGGATGCCCACCAGGTCGTAGATCTCGGCGAAGTCGCGGCCCCGCACGATCATCTTCTGGTAGACGCTGTAGTAGTGCTTCGGGCGGCCGGTGACGGTCGCCTTGATGCGGGCGGCGCGCAGGTCCTGCTGCACCTGGTCGGTGACGACCGCCAGGTACTCGTCCCGCTTGGGGGCGCGCTCGGCGACGAGCCGGACGATCTCGTCGTACATCTTGGGGTAGAGGATCGCGAAGGCGAGGTCCTCCAGCTCCCACTTGATGGTGTTCATGCCCAGCCGGTGCGCCAGCGGGGCGTAGATCTCCAGCGTCTCGCGGGCCTTCTTCTCCTGCTTCTCCCGCTTCAGGTAACGCATGGTGCGCATGTTGTGCAGGCGGTCGGCGAGCTTGATGACCAGCACACGCGGGTCCTTCGCCATGGCGACGACCATCTTGCGGACCGTCTCGGCCTGCGCGGCCTCGCCGAACTTGACCTTGTCCAGCTTGGTGACGCCGTCCACCAGCAGCGCGACGGAGTCGCCGAAGTCGCGGCGCAGCGCGTCGAGCCCGTACTCGGTGTCCTCGACGGTGTCGTGCAGGAGCCCGGCCATCAGCGTGGCCGGATCCATGCCGAGTTCGGCCAGGATCGTCGTCACCGCGAGCGGGTGCGTGATGTACGGGTCGCCGCTCTTGCGCTTCTGGCCCCGGTGCCACCGTTCGGCGACCTGGTAGGCGCGCTCGATCTGGCGCAGCTGCGACGGGTCGCCCTTGGGGTCGTTGCTGCGGACTATGCGCAGCAGGGGCTCCAGGACCGGGTTGTACGGGCTGGAACGCTGGACGCCGAGCCGGGCGAGGCGGGCGCGGACCCGGTTGGAGGAGGTGGCCGGCCGGTTCGGGGCCACGCTCCCGGGAGTGCGTACGGGCCGGGCGGCGGGGGTCGCCGGTGCGGCGGGCGCGGGCTTGGCGGCCTTGCTCTCCGCGGGTGCGGCGGGCGCGACGGGAGGGGCCGCGGAGAGGGAAGCCGCCTGCTTCCCGTCTGCGGCGGTCATCGGCTGAGCCTGCCTGGCCTCTTCTTGCAAGGGCACTCCTTCTGGGCCCCTCCCGGCCGAAGGCGGGCGAGGAGGGAAGGTCCGAGACACCATGGTAGCGATCTGATCGGGTGAACCGCGTCCCGTCCGCCCCGTGGACCCCCACAACGCCCGTAGGCGGGCCCGGCACCGCTTCCGCGGCCGGGAACGCCGCCTCCTGCCGCAAAGCCGCCGACGCGCTGGTCAGGCCCTCTGCGGACGCGCCTGTTCCGGCGCCCGTCCCCCACACGGATCCTCACCCGGACGATCCCGCACGCGATGCGCCCGGACATGCGTGTGGCGCCAGAGCCGGAACTCTGGCGCCACACGTCGGAAACGGTGCTCAGACCGCGATCAGCGCCTCCAGGGGGGCGCCAGCGAGAGACGGAGCGAGGCGGGCCCGCCCGCCGAGGAAGCCCAGCTCCAGAAGGACCGCGACACCGGCGACCTCGGCGCCGGTGCGGCGGATCAGCTCCAGGGACGCCTCCGCCGTGCCGCCGGTGGCGAGCACGTCGTCGATGACCAGGACCCGGTCACCGGCCGAGAAGGCGTCCTGGTGGACCTCGATCTCGGCGGTGCCGTACTCCAGCGCGTACGCCTGGCCCAGCGTCGCCCCGGGCAGCTTGCCCGCCTTGCGCACGGGCACGAACCCGAGCCCGGCGCGGGCGGCCGCCGGGGCGGCGAGGATGAACCCGCGCGCCTCCAGGCCGACGACCTTGTCGGCGCCGTGCCGGGCGCAGAGCCCGGCCAGGGCGTCGATCAGCGCGTTGAACGCCGCGGGGTCGGCCAGCAGCGGGGTGATGTCCTTGAACATCACGCCCGGCTTCGGGTAGTCGGGCACGTCCCGGATGCGGCTGAGCAGCAGGCTGCGCAGCCCCTCCGGGGTGGCGTCCGCGATGGTCATCGGTGGTGTTCCTCGGTCCTTCGTCGCTACGGCTCGTCGATCGTCCGCCGCGTCCTCAGCGGCGCTTGCCGGAGGGACGGTTGCGGCTGCGGTTGCGGGCCGGCTGGGTGCGCTGGCCGCCGACGACGGCGGCACCCGCGTGGCTGTCGTCCTCCTCCGGCTCGCCGTCCTCGTCCGCGAGAGCCGCGTCCTGCGGCTCGTCCGCGCCGTCCTCGCCGCGGCGGGCGTCGGCGGCGCGCTTGGCGAGCACGCGCTTGCGCAGCGCCTTCATCTCCGGGGCGCGCTCCTTGAGGTCCGCGACCAGCGGGGTCGCGATGAAGATCGAGGAGTACGCACCGGCGGTGAGGCCGACGAAGAGCGACAGGGCGATGTCGTTGAGCATGCCCGCACCGAGCAGGCCGCCGCCGACGAACAGCAGGCCCGCGACCGGGAGCAGCGCCACGACCGTGGTGTTGATCGAACGCACCAGGGTCTGGTTGAGGCTGCGGTTGGCCAGCTCGCTGTACGTGTAGCGGTTCTGCTTGGTGATGTCCTTGGTGGACTCCTTCAGACCGTCGAAGACGACGACGGTGTCGTAGAGGGAGTAGCCGAGGACGGTCAGCAGACCGATCACGGTGCCCGGGGTGACCTCGAAGCCCACGATGGCGTAGACGCCGATGGTGATCGTGAGGTCGTGGATGAGGGCGATCAGCGCGGCCACGGCCTTGCGCCACTCGAAGGCGATGGCCAGGTAGATCGTGACCAGGACCATGAAGATCACCAGGCCCTGGAAGGCCTTCTTGGAGATCTCGTCGCCCCAGCTCGGACCGATGATCTGCGGGTCGATGTCGGCCGCCTTGACGTTCAGATCCGCGGCGATGTCGCCCTGGATCTTCTTCGCCTCGGTGAGCGAGATGTCGCTGATCTGGACGCGGACGGCGCCCGATCCGAGCTTCTGCACGATGGCCTGGTGGCCACCGGTGTCATCGGCGATCTTGTCCTGGACCTGGCTGACCGACATCTCGGTCTTCGGCGTCGTGAAGACGGCGCCGCCGGAGAACTCGATGCCGAGCTTGAGGCCGTTGACGGCGAGGCCGACGATCGCCGCGATGGTGATCAGGACGGAGACGCCGTACCAGAGCTTGCGCTTGCCGACGAAGTCGTAGGCGATCTCGCCTCGGTGCAGGCGGTGCCCGAGGTTGCCGAGCCGGGACATCAGGCCTCCTTGACGTCGGTACGGGCCGCGGGGCGGCGGGTGCGGCGCAGCGGGGGGTTGACGCCCAGGGCACGCGGGTCGAGCCCGGACCAGGGGTGTCCGCCGGCGTAGAACTTCTTGCGCGCCAGGATCGTCATCAGCGGCTTGGTGAACAGGAACACCACGGCCACGTCGAGCAGCGTCGTCAGGCCCAGGGTGAAGGCGAAGCCCTGCACCTTGCCGACCGAGACGATGAAGAGCACGGCGGCGGACAGGAACGACACGAAGTCCGAGACGAGGATCGTGCGACGGGCGCGCGGCCAGCCACGGGCGACGGCCGGCTGCAGGGAGCGGCCCTCTCGCAGCTCGTCACGGATGCGTTCGAAGAAGACGATGAACGAGTCGGCTGTGATGCCGATGGCGACGATGGCACCGCAGACGGCCGGCAGGTTCAGCGCGAAGCCGATGGCCGGGCCGAGCAGCGTCATGATCTCGTAGGTGAGGATCGCCGAGACGATGAGGCTCAGGATCGCCACGAAGCTCAGACCGCGGTAGTACGCGACCAGGTAGAGCACGACCAGGGCGAGGCCGACGCCGCCGGCGATGAGGCCGCCGTGCAACTGCTCGCCGCCGACCGCCGCCGAGACCTTGGTGACGTCCGACTTGTCGAAGGTGAGCGGGAGGGAGCCGTAGGACAGGACGTTCGCCAGGTCCTGGGAGCTCTCCTGGGTGAAGTTGCCGTAGATCTCGGCGCTTCCGCTCAGGGTCTGGTTCACCGAGGGGGCGGAGACGACCTCGTTGTCCAGCACGATCGCGAACTGGTTGTTCGGCTGCACCTGCTGGGACAGCTGCGAGGTGATCTTCGAGAAGGCCTTGGAACCGGTGCCGTCGAAGGACAGGGTGACGACCCAGCCGTTGCCGCCCTGCGTGTCGAACTGGGCGGCGGCCTTGCTGACGTTCTTGCCGTCGACCGCGGCGGGGCCGAGGGCGTACTTGGCGCCGCCGTCCTGGCTGCAGGCGACGATCTTGTCGGTCGGCTTGGCCTTGAGGTTGAGGTTGGCGCGCGTCTTCGCGTCGGAGCAGTCCAGCGCGGCGAGCTTCGCCTGCAGGTCCTCGGGGATGGAGGTGTCCAGCGTGCTGCCCGGGGCCGCGTTGCCCGCCGAGGGCGACGGGGTCGGAGTGGGCGAGCCCGAGGCCGACGCGGACGGCGTCGACGAGGCCTTCAGCGCGTCGGTGACGGCGCGGCCCTGCGTCGAGGCGGTCGGGGACGGCGAGCCGGAGGCCTTGGCGCCGGTGGAGGCGCTAGCGGAGGGCGAAGCCGAGGACGAGGGCGAGCCCGAGGGGCTGGCGCCGGGCGACTCCGACGCCGCCGGGGTGTTGGGCACCTCGGCGAGCACGGGCCGGAAGTAGAGCTGGGCCGTGGTGCCGACCTGCTGCTCGGCCTGGTCGGCGTTGGTGCCCTTGGGGATGTTGACGATGATGTTCCGGTCGCCCTGGATCTGGCTTTCGGCTTCCGAGACACCCAGACCGTTGACACGCCGGTCGATGATCGCCTTGGCGGTGTCCATGTTGGTCTTGTTGATCGCCCCGGCCTGGTCGCTCTTGGCCGTCAACGTGATGCTCGTACCGCCGGCGAGGTCGATGCCCAGCCGGGGGGTGGTGTGGCCGGAGAGGAACATCCCTCCGGTGAGCGCCACGATGGCCAGCAGGATCACTGCCAGCGCCCGCCCGGGGTATCCCTGGCTCCCCGAGGGCCTACGGCCCCTCTTCGGTGCTGCCACCTTCTCGTTTCTCCCTGTCCAACCGCCCTGCGGACCTGCGCGCGCAGCAGGGCGGCACGATGAGTAGTACGGACTTGCCGAGCCTGAAACGTACCGGCCGGGCCGTTACTTCTTGTCGGTGCCGTCCGTCTTGGGGGCGTCCTCGGTCGCGACGTCGTCCGCGGACTTGCCGAGGTCGACACGCTCGTCGGCCTTCTCGGCGTCCTCGCTGTCCTCGGCGTCGTGCGCCTCGAGCTCGGGCTCCGGGTCGATGCCGTGGACGACGCGGTCGTACTCGGCCTGGTCGAGGACCGCGGCGATGGCGTTCTTCGCGAAGTGCGCGTGGACACCGTCGGCCAGCTCCAGCAGGACCGTGTCCTCGTTGACCTCCTTGACGACGGCGTACATGCCGCCGATCGTCCGGATGCCCGAACCGGGGGCCATCTGGTCACGCATCTGCGTGGCCTGGCGCTGCCGGTTCTTCGCGGAGCGGGTCATCAGCAGCATGACACCGATGATCAGTACGAAAGGCAGGATTTGAACCAGATTCATGGTGTCTTGACGATCCTTCGCACGGCCGCTGGGGCCTGGTCTACGGGATTGTGGGTGTCGGTCCCGGAGGGACGACGTCGGCGGAGTCTAAGCGTTCGTTCGCCGGTGGAACAACGCCAAGCATTACACCGAGGTTCCTGCGGCGGCGAGTCTCCCCGCCGTCAAGGGCCGAACAGCCCGTCTTGCCCGGGTCCGCCGCCCTGTGGCGGGACGAGTCCGAGGTGTGCCCACGCGGCGGGTGTGGCGACACGGCCACGGGGTGTGCGTGCCAGCAGCCCCTCGCGCACCAGGAACGGCTCGGCCACCTCCTCCACCGTCTCCCGCTCCTCCCCCACGGCCACCGCGAGTGTCGACAGCCCCACGGGGCCGCCGCCGAAGAGTCCCAGCAGGGCCCGCAATACCGCTCGGTCCAGCCGGTCCAGACCGCGGCCGTCGACCTCGTAGACCTCCAGCGCCTGGGCGGCGACCTCGCGGGTGATCAGGCCGTCGGCCTTCACTTGCGCGAAGTCCCTTACGCGGCGCAGGAGTCGGTTGGCGATACGCGGGGTGCCACGGGAACGTCCGGCGATCTCGGCGGCGCCCTCGGGATCGATCTCGACGTCCAGCAGCCGCGCGGAGCGGTGGATGACGCGTTCCAGCTCGGCCGGGGCGTAGAACTCCATGTGGCCGGTGAAACCGAAGCGGTCGCGCAGCGGCGGCGGCAGCAGGCCGGCCCGGGTGGTGGCGCCGACCAGGGTGAAGGGCGGCAGTTCGAGGGGGATGGCGGTGGCGCCGGGGCCCTTGCCGACGATGACGTCGACCCGGAAGTCCTCCATCGCCATGTAGAGCATCTCCTCGGCGGGCCGGGACATCCGGTGGATCTCGTCGAGGAAGAGCACCTCGCCCTCGGCGAGGGAGGAGAGGATCGCCGCGAGGTCGCCCGCGTGCTGGATGGCGGGGCCGGAGGTGATGCGGATGGGGGCGCCCATCTCGGCCGCGATGATCATCGACAGGGTCGTCTTGCCCAGCCCGGGGGCGCCGGAGAGCAGCACGTGATCCGCGGTGCCGCCGCGCCGGCGCGCCGCCCGCAGCACCAGGTCGAGCTGCTCGCGGACCCTTTCCTGGCCGACGAACTCCTCCAGCGCCTTGGGCCGCAGCGCCGCCTCGACGGCCTGGTCCTCACCGTCGGCGGCGGCGCCGACGAGACGGTCGGCGGTGGTCGGTACGGACTCGTCGTCCCAGTTCACTTCGATGCGCCTTACGCTCGGCTGGCTACGGTCAGCGGGCTCGGTTCAGGGTCTGCAGGGCGGCCCGCAGAAGGACTCCGACCTGCGGCTCGGCGCTCGCCTCGGCCTGCGGCGCGACGGCGGCCACGGCCTCCTCCGCCTCGCGCGGCTGGTAGCCCAGGCCGATCAGCGCGGCGTGCAGCTGCTCGCGCCACGAGGCGGGGCCGGCGGCCGCCGCGGGGCGTACGGCGGCCGCGCCGCCCACGGGGGCGCCAAGCCGGTCCTTGAGCTCCAGCAGCAGCCGCTGGGCGCCCTTCTTGCCGATGCCGGGAACGGCGGTCAGGGCCTTCTCGTCACCGGTGGCGACGGCGATGCGCAGCCCGTCGGGGCTGTGCACCGCGAGCATGGCCTGGGCGAGCCGGGGGCCGACGCCGCTGGCGGTCTGCAGCAGCTCGAAGACCTGGCGCTCGTCGTCGTCGGCGAAGCCGTAGAGGGTGAGGGAGTCCTCGCGGACGACCAGGGAGGTGGCGAGCCGGGCCGGCTCCCCCACCCGCAGGGCGGCGAGGGTGCCCGGGGAGCACTGGACCGCCATGCCGATCCCGCCGACCTCGATCACGGCCGTGTCGGGGGCGAGGGCGGCGACGGGCCCGCTGACGAAGGCGATCATGTGCTGGGCTCCTGGATTCGTGCTCGGGCGACGGCCTGCTGGAGGCGGTTGGTCGCGGTGCCGCGCCAGATGTGACAGATGGCGAGCGCCAGGGCGTCGGCGGCATCGGCGGGCTTGGGCGGGGCGTCGAGCCGCAGCAGCCGGGTGACCATGGCTCCGACCTGCGCCTTGTCGGCCCGGCCGCTGCCGGTGACGGCGGCCTTGACCTCACTGGGGGTGTGCAGATGGACGGGCAGGCCGCGGCGGGACGCGCAGAGGATGGCGACGGCGCTGGCCTGGGCGGTGCCCATCACGGTGCGCACATTGTGCTGGCTGAACACCCGCTCCACGGCGACCGCCTGGGGCGCGTACTCGTCGAGCCACGTTTCCAGGCCACGCTCGATGAGCACGAGGCGGTGGCCGATGTCGGCCTCCGCGGGGGTCCTGACGACCCCGACGCCGGCCATGCGCAACGGCTTCCCGGGGGCACCGTCCACCACACCGACGCCGCAGCGGGTCAGCCCCGGGTCCACGCCGAGCACACGCACCGCGCCCCTCCCTCCCTCGGACAGCCGTTCAGCGGTTCCTGGAGGCTATCGGGTGCCACCGACAACGACGGCGGCCCGGTGGGGGTGTGTCATCCCCACGGGCCGCCGTGCCGCCGTGCGTCCTTCCGGACGGCTCAGGCCTCGACCTTCTCCATGATCTCGTCGGAGACGTCGAAGTTGGCGAAGACGTTCTGCACGTCGTCGCTGTCCTCGAGCGCGTCGATGAGCTTGAAGATCTTGCGGGCGCCCTCCTCGTCGAGCTCCACCTGCATGGTGGGGACGAAGTTGGCCTCCGCGGAGTCGTAGTCGATGCCGGCCTCCTGCAGCGCCGAGCGCACCGCGACGAGGTCGGTGGCCTCGCTGAGCACCTCGAAGGACTCGCCGAGGTCGTTGACCTCCTCCGCGCCGGCGTCCAGGACGGCACCGAGCACGTCGTCCTCGCCGAGCCCGCCCTTGGGGACGATCACGACGCCCTTGCGGTTGAACAGGTAGGACACCGAGCCCGGGTCGGCCATGGAGCCGCCGTTGCGGGTCATGGCGACGCGCACGTCGGAGGCGGCGCGGTTGCGGTTGTCGGTGAGGCACTCGATGAGCACCGCGACACCGTTGGGGCCGTAACCCTCGTACATGATCGTCTCGTAGTCGGCGCCGCCCGCCTCGAGACCGGCACCGCGCTTGACCGCGCTGTCGATGTTCTTGTTGGGCACCGAGCTCTTCTTCGCCTTCTGGATGGCGTCGAAGAGGGTCGGGTTACCGGAGATGTCGGCGCCGCCGGCGCGGGCCGCGACCTCGATGTTCTTGATCAGCTTCGCGAAGAGCTTGCCGCGCTTGGCGTCGATCACGGCCTTCTTGTGCTTCGTCGTAGCCCATTTAGAGTGGCCGGACATCAGCCTGTCTCCTTCACGTCACCGATTGCTTCACGAACACTGCGATCCTACCGGGATCACATCACCGTGCGGCGCGCACCATGTCGACGAAGAGCCGGTGCACCCGGTGGTCCCCCGTCAACTCCGGGTGGAACGACGTCGCGAGCAGGGCGTCCTGGCGGACGGCGACGACGGTGCCGTCCGCCAGCCGGGCCAGGATCTCCACGCCGCTGCCGGTGGACTCCACCCAGGGAGCGCGGATGAAGACGCCCTCGACCGGGCCGCCGTCGACGCCGTCGACCTCCACCGCGGTCTCGAAGGACTCGTTCTGCCGCCCGAAGGCGTTGCGACGGACGATCATGTCGATCCCGCCGAACGTCTCCTGGTCGTCCCGGCCGTCCAGGATCTTGTCCGCGAGCATGATCATGCCGGCGCAGGTGCCGTAGACCGGAAGCCCCTCCCGGATGCGCTCGCGCAGCGGCTCCATCAGGCCGAAGAGCGTGGCGAGCTTGGACATCGTGGTCGACTCGCCGCCCGGGATCACCAGGCCGTCGACCTCGGCCAGTTCCTCGGGCCGCCGCACGGGGCGGGCCAGGGCGTCGGCCTCGGCGAGCGCGACCAGGTGCTCGCGGACGTCGCCCTGCAGGGCGAGGACTCCGATGGTGGGGGTGCTGCTGGACACGCGGGGGACCTTCCGGAACGTCAGGGTGGGGCGACGGACGATGGGCAGGCCGTCACGGGCCTGCCCATCGTGAGGGGCGCGGGGCGCTTACCAGCCGCGGTTGGCGTAGCGCTCGGCCTCGGGCAGGGTGTCGCAGTTGATGCCGACCATGGCCTCGCCCAGGTTGCGGGAGGCGTCCGCGATGATCTTGGGGTCGTCGTAGAAGGTGGTGGCCTTCACGATGGCGGCGGCGCGCTTGGCCGGGTCGCCGGACTTGAAGATGCCGGAGCCGACGAAGACGCCCTCGGCGCCGAGCTGGCGCATCAGCGCGGCGTCGGCCGGGGTGGCGACACCGCCGGCGGAGAACAGCACGACCGGCAGCTTGCCGAGCTCGGCGACCTCCTTGACCAGCTCGTACGGCGCGCGCAGCTCCTTGGCGGCGGCGTACAGCTCGTGGTTGTCGAAGCCGCGCAGGCGGGCGATCTCGTTCTTGATCTGGCGCAGGTGGCGGACGGCCTCGACCACGTTGCCGGTGCCGGCCTCGCCCTTGGAGCGGATCATGGCCGCGCCCTCGGCGATCCGGCGCAGGGCCTCGCCCAGGTTGGTGGCGCCGCAGACGAAGGGGGTGGTGAAGGCCCACTTGTCGGAGTGGTTGACCTCGTCGGCCGGGGTGAGCACCTCGGACTCGTCGATGTAGTCGACGCCGAGCGACTGCAGGACCTGGGCCTCGACGAAGTGGCCGATGCGGGACTTGGCCATGACCGGGATCGAGACGGCCTCGATGATGCCCTCGATCATGTCCGGGTCGGACATGCGGGCCACGCCGCCGTCCTTGCGGATGTCGGCCGGGACCCGCTCCAGCGCCATGACGGCGACGGCGCCCGCGTCCTCGGCGATCTTCGCCTGCTCGGGGGTGACGACGTCCATGATCACGCCGCCCTTGAGCTGCTCGGCCATGCCGCGCTTGACGCGCGCGGTTCCCGTCTCGGGGGACTGGGGGGTGCTGGGAAGCGTGGTGGACACGGGGACCTCACTCGGAGACTCATCTTCTGGGGCTGCGGCAACCCTCCGCGTCTCCCGGCGGCGCCACGGCCGACCGGGGAACACCGATGGTTGCTCCGTGTCTCATGGTGGACCGCACCAAGTGGACCGGAAAAGGGCCAATCGCTCCTCAGTGGCCTGCCGCGCCCTCCGCGGTGAGGACGGCCGGCGGTTCGTCGTCCATCTCGAACGTCACGGGCCTCGGCGCGTGCCCGGCGAGCCGGAACCAGCGCACCTTGCGGTGCTCGCGCAGCGCCCTGGCGGCCCGTACGGCGTCGTTGTGGAAGCGCCGCGCCATGGGCACCCGGCGCACCGCCTGGGTGAGCTCACGGGTCGCCTCCTCGCCCCCGGGGGCGGCTCGGACGGCGTCGACGGCGTCGGACTCCGCGAAGACCGCGCGCAGCGCCTGGCTCAGGTCGCTCTCGGCCACCTCGCGCTGCTCCTCCTCGGCCTGCCGGGCGGAGTGGGCGGCCTCGTAGAGCACGATGCTCGCCGCCGGGTCCAGCACCCCCGCGGTGGCCAGTTCCTGTGCCACCGAGGCCCTGCGCAGCAGCTGCGCGTCCAGCGCGGCCCGCGCGGCGTCGATTCGGGCGTGCAGGCGGTCCAGACGGCCCGCGGTCCAGCTCAGGTAGAGGCCGACGGCGACGAGCGCCACGGCCACCCAGATGAAGGTGGTCACGGGCCGCAAGGCTACCGGTGCGGCCGGTACGGTCCGCCGGGCGGCGGCCCCGCCGGGCGCGGGCGGCGCCCGCGGCCGTGCCGGCCGCACCGGGGGCGGGTCGTGGCGGCGGCTCGGGCGGCGGCCGTGACGGCCCGCCGGAGGCGGTCCACGGGACCGCCCGGCGGAGGTCAGTCGCGGGCGAAGCCGAACCGGGCGCGCAGGCCCACCCGCTCGTCGGCGGCGACCGACGCGGCGCCGGCGGTGACGGTCTCGTACACCGCGAGGATGTCCGCGGCCACGACCGACCAGTCGAAGCGCCGCACATGCCGCGAGCCCAGTTCCCGCAACTCCGCGCGGCGCTCGGCGTCGGCGAGGAGCCGTACGGCGGAGACCGCCAGCGCGTCCGGGTCCTCGTTGGGGAACAGCTCTCCGGCCGCACCGCCGTCGAGCACCTGGCGGAAGGCGTCCAGGTCGCTCGCGAGCACCGGTGCCCCCGCCGACATGGCCTCGACCAGGATGATCCCGAAGCTCTCGCCGCCGGTGTTGGGCGCGACGTACAGATCGACGCTGCGCAGCAGGCGGGCCTTGTCCTCGTCGCTGACCATGCCGAGGAACTCGACCCGTTCGCGCATCTCCGCGGGCAGGTCCTCCACCGCCTCGGCCTCGTCGCCGCGCCCGGCGACCAGCAGGCGGGCCCCCGGCCGCTCCGCGAGGATCTTCGGCAGGGCCTTCATGAGGACGGGCAGTCCCTTGCGGGGCTCGTCGATCCGCCCGATGAAGCCGATCGTCTCGTTCTGCCACTCCGCCTTGGGCTCGGCGCCGGCGAAGAAGCCCACGTCGACGCCGTTCGGGATGACCACGGCGTCCCCTCCCAGGTGCTCGACCAGGGTGCGCCGGGCGTACTCGCTGACCGCGATGCGGGCGCTGATCTTCTCCAGCGCGGCCTGCAGGATCGGGTAGGCGGCGATCATGGCGCGGGAGCGCGGGTTGGAGGTGTGGAAGGTGGCCACGATGGGCCCCTGTGCGGCCCAGCAGGTCAGCAGACCGAGGGAGGGCGAGGACGGCTCGTGGACGTGGATCACGTCGAAGGCGCCCTCGTGGAGCCAGCGGCGCACCCGCGCGGCGGAGAGGAAGCCGAAGTTCAGCCGCGCGACCGAGCCGTTGTACGGCACGGGCACGGCCCGGCCGGAGGAGACGACGTACGGCGGCAGCGGGGTGTCGTCGTCGGCGGGCGCCAGGACGGACACCTCGTGGCCGAGAGCGATCAGGTGCTCGGCGAGGTCGCGGATGTGGAACTGGACGCCGCCGGGGACGTCCCACGAGTACGGGCTGACGATCCCGATCCTCAAGGCTTCTCCGTTCCGGAGCGGTCGGTGGGGTCGCCGGACACCGGGGAGGACGCCGCGGCGGGCCCACCGGGTTGCCCGGGGGCCGCGGCGGGGCGCGGTTCGAGGTCGGCGAGCCACAGGCGCTGCAGCATGTGCCAGTCCTCGGGGTGCTCGGCGATGCCCCCGGCGAAGACGTCCGCCAGGCGCTGCGTCATGACGGCGGTCCGCTCCGCCCGCGTGCCGCCCTCCGGCACCTCCAGCGGCGCGTGCACATGTCCCCGCAGTATCGGCGAGTCGTCGTACCAGAGGGTGACCGGCAGCAGCAGCGCGCCGGTCTGCTGGGCGAGCAGGGCGGGCCCCGCGGGCATGCGGGTGGCCTCGCCGAAGAAGTCGACCTCGACGCCGGAGGAGGACAGGTCCCGGTCGGCGACCAGGCACACCAGCCCGCCGCCGCGCAGCCGCCGGGCCAGCGCCCCGAAGGCGGCGCCGCCGGTGTGCGGCAGCACCTCCATGCCCAGGCCCTCGCGGTAGGCAACGAAGCGGTCGTACAGCGTCTCGGGCTTCAGCCGCTCGGCGACGGTCGCGAAGGGCACGCCGAGCTTGGTGGTGACCCAGGCACCGGCCAGGTCCCAGTTCGCCATGTGCGGCAGGGCGAGGACGACGCCGCGGCCGGAGGCCAGGCCCTCCTCCAGGTGGTGCAGGCCCTTCGCGTCGAACGAGGAGCGGATGCGGTCCTTGCTCCAGGCGGGCAGCCGGAAGGACTCCATCCAGTACCGCAGGTACGAGCGCATGCCGGCCTTCGACAGCTCGCGCAGCCGCTCCGCGTCGGCGCCCGGCACGACCCTGGCCAGGTTGGACTCCAGGCGCTCCACGCCCTTGCCGCGCCGGCTCCACGCCAGGTCGGCGATGGACCTGCCGAGCCGTTCCGCGGCGGGTTCCGGGAGTCGCTTGACCGCGCCCCAGCCCAGCCCGTACAGGGAATCGGTCAGCCGGTCCTTCACGCCGTCCCGCTCCCTTCGCGCGCCGCCGCGTCGGCCTCGAGGGCTTCGTGGCGCACCGTGATCACCCGCTGCACCAGCGTCACCAGGCTGCCGACGGCCACGATCCACAGGGCGATCGGCAGCAGCCACTGGATGCCCGGCACGCCGAACTTGTGGAGTCCGGCGAAACCGCAGGCCACCAGTGAGATCACCAGTCGCTCGGCCCGTTCGACCAGCCCGTTCACCGCGACCGGCAGTCCGATGCTCTCACCGCGCGCCTTGGTGTACGAGACCACCTGGCCGCTGGCGAGGCAGAAGATCGTCACCGCGCACAGCACGAGGTCGTTCCCGCCCCCCGCGTACCACAGCGCCAGCCCGCCGAAGATCGCCGCGTCGGCGACCCGGTCCAGGGTGGAGTCCAGGAAGGCGCCCCAGCGGCTGGAGACACCGGCCTGGCGGGCCATGTTGCCGTCCACCAGGTCGGAGAAGACGAAGAGCGTGATGACGACCGTGCCCCAGAAGAACTCGCCCCTGGGGTAGAAGACCAGCGCTCCCGCGACCACGCCTCCGGTGCCGATCAGCGTGACCGTGTCCGGGCTGACGCCCCGGCGCAGCAGAAACGCGGCGAACGGTGTGAGAACACGCGTGAAGAAAGCACGCGCGTACTTGTTCAGCATGGCCTTCCCGGAGGTCGGTGGGTGCCCCGGCGCGGCCCCGTCGGCCGCCCGGCTGGCCCATCGTAGCCAGGCGGGTTCCCGGCGAAGGCGTGAGGCTCCCGCCCTACCGCTGCACGTACGACGTATGGACGCACCGTGACGGGCGTGGGAAGGTCGAAATACCGCGGGCGTCACCGAGGACCGCCCTGGGCGGGTGGTCTCCCGTGGCGCCAGTCCCCATGCCGTGACGGACCGGGAGGCGAGGCACATGGGCGACAGGAGAGACACGGCTCCAGGAGCCGCCGGAAGGGCATCGGCGGCCGGCCGGCCCCAGGATGTACGCAACGTGGTGCTGGTCGGCCACAGTGGCTCCGGAAAGACGACGCTGGTCGAGGCGCTCGCCCTGGCCACCGGAGCGGTGAACCGCGCCGGGCACGTGGCCGACGGCGGGACCGTCTCCGACCACGACGAGATCGAGCACCGCCAGCAACGCTCGGTACAGCTCTCACTCGTGCCGGTGGAGTGGGACGGAATCAAGATCAATCTGCTGGACACCCCCGGATACGCCGACTTCGTCGGGGAACTCAGGGCCGGTCTGCGCGCGGCGGACGCGGCCCTGTTCGTCGTCTCGGCGGCGGACGGGGTCGACGGCGCCACCCGGATGGTCTGGGAGGAGTGCGCGGCGGTCGGCATGCCGCGCGCGGTCGTCGTCACGCACCTGGAGGCGGCGCGGGCCGACTTCGACGAGATGACCGAGACCTGCCGCGAGGTCTTCGGGGGCGACTCACCCGACGCGGTGCTGCCGCTGTACCTGCCGCTGCACGGCGAGGAGGCACCGGACGGGCACGCGCCCGTGACCGGGCTCATCGGCCTGCTGTCGCAGCGGGTCTTCGACTACTCCTCCGGCAAGCGCGAGGAGTACCCGCCCGACGACGGGCAACTGCCGGTGATCGACGAGGCGCGCGCCCGGCTCATCGAGGGCATCATCGCCGAGAGCGAGGACGAGTCCCTCATGGACCGCTATCTCGGCGGCGAGGAGCTGGACCTCAAGACCCTGATCCAGGACCTCGAACGCGCCGTGGCACGCGGCTCGTTCCACCCCGTGCTGGCCGCCGCGCCGGCCGCCGAGGGCTGCAGGCAGGGCATCGGCACCGTCGAGCTGCTCGAGCTGATCACCGGCGGCTTCCCGACTCCCCTGGAACGCGAGGTGCCCCAGGTCACCACCCCGCAGGGCACACCGCACGCGCAGCTCTCCTGCGACCCGGACGGGCCGCTGGCCGCCGAGGTCGTGAAGACCTCCTCCGACCCGTACGTGGGGCGGATCAGCCTGGTGCGGGTCTTCTCCGGCACGCTGCGTCCCGACGAGACCGTCCACGTCTCCGGCCACGGCCTGGAGGACCGCGGCCACGAGGACCACGACGTCGACGAGCGCATCGGCGCCCTGTCCTCGCCGTTCGGCAAGCACCAGCGGACCGTGCCGCATTGCATCGCCGGCGACCTGGCCAGCGTGGCCAAGCTGACCCGTGCCGAGACCGGCGACACCCTCTCCGCCAAGGACGACCCGCTGCTCATGGAGCCCTGGCTGATGCCGGACCCCCTGCTGCCGGTCGCGATCCAGGCGCACAGCAAGGCCGACGAGGACAAGCTCTCCGTGGGCCTGTCCCGGCTCGTCGCCGAGGACCCCACCATGCGCCTGGAGCAGAACCCCGACACCCGGCAGGTCGTGCTGTGGTGCCTGGGCGAGGCCCACATGGATGTGGCCCTGGAACGGCTGCGCACCCGCTACGGCGTCCAGGTCGACGCCGTGCCGCACAAGGTGGCGCTGCGCGAGACCTTCGGCGAGAAGTCGGTCGCGCGCGGACGGCACGTCAAGCAGTCCGGAGGGCACGGCCAGTACGCCATCTGCGACATCGAGGTCGAACCGCTCCCCGTCGGTTCCGGCATCCAGTTCGTGGACAAGGTGGTCGGCGGCGCGGTACCGAGGCAGTTCATCCCCTCGGTGGAGAAGGGCGTCCGCGCCCAGGCCGCCAAGGGCGTCGCCCTCGGCTTCCCGGTCGAGGACATCCGCATCACCCTGGTCGACGGCAAGGCCCACTCGGTGGACTCCTCCGACGCCGCCTTCCAGACCGCCGGCGCCCTCGCCCTGCGCGAGGCGGCCTCGCAGTGCCGCATCCATCTGCTGGAACCGGTCAGCGAGATCCAGGTCATGGTGCCGGACGACTACGTCGGGCCGGTCATGAGCGATCTGTCCGGGCGCCGGGGCCGCGTACTGGGCACCGAACCGGTCGGCCAGGGACGCACCTTGGTGCGCGCCGAGGTACCGGAGATCGAGATCGGGCGCTACGCGGTCGATCTGCGGTCCCTGTCGCACGGCACCGGCCGGTACGGCCGCTGCTACGCCCGGCACGAGCCGATGCCGCCCCAGCTGGCCCAGAAGCTGAGGGAGCAGCACGCCCAGGAGTCCGGCAAGTAGCCCCCTCCCGGGGGACGTTGACGGCCCGGCGGACGATCTTCTTCCGCCGGGCCGATGACGCATGTCATACGCCCCGTATACGCTGGGTGGGCAGCGCGGGGAGGTGTGCCGGCGCTGCGGCCGGGGAATGGGCCGGGCGGGTTCGTGTCCGCGCGGGCGGGGACCAGAAGGGGGCGGCAGTGACCGACGGTTTCGACTTCCTGAGCCCGGGCGCGCAGATACCGCTGAGCGGGGTGGACGGCCAGACGGGGGCGACCCAGGCGCTGGCGTCGGCCGCGTACCGGGACAGCCCCCTGGCGGCCCTCGCGGAGGCCGACGAGGGCAAGTCGTCGGTCAAGGAACCGAAGATCACCTTGCTCCGGGCCAACCTGGGCGAGGCCTTCGCCCGCGCCGTGCAGAACCGGATGCTCGGCGCCTCCCGCAACGAACTGGTGCAGTGCTTCGGCGCGGAGCCCCAGACGGTCGTCGAGCACTGCCTGGCCGCCAACCGGATCCGCCAGGAGCGCGACAGCAAACTGGCGGCCGTCATGGTCGTGTTCGGCCTGCTCTTCCTGCCCGGAATGCTGATCTGGCTGGGCGCCTTCCAACTGCGGGCCATCGTGCGGAAGTCCGAGGGCTCCCGGGCCGGGCTGCTCGGCTCCGTGGTGCTGGTGGTGGCCGGCTTCTTCGCCGTCCTGTTCGTCGTCAACCCGCCGCTCACGGGCTTCTGGTCGCAGTATCTGCGGGTGATGATGGTGGCCCCGGTCCTCGGCTGGTTCTGGGCCAAGCGGATCTGCGAGCAGACCGCCCGGGATCTG
The DNA here is from genome assembly GCF_040638135.1 of Streptomyces sp. NPDC026673. NCBI lineage: Bacteria > Bacillati > Actinomycetota > Actinomycetes > Kitasatosporales > Streptomycetaceae > Streptomyces > Streptomyces sp. NPDC026673. The sequence continues at coordinate 82,496 of NZ_JBEZXR010000037.1, forward strand.
CGCGAACGCTGGGCGGGGCTGGTCTCCGGCAGCGGAGTCGGCGCCAAGATCCCCGAGGCCGTGCCGCGCAACCCCAACCAGACCCGGGCCGAGAAGCTGCGCCAGAGCCTGGCCAAGCTCTCCGCCGAGCAGCAGAGCAATGTGGTCTTCTACGCCGGCCCCAAGGGTGTACTCGGCATGGGCGGCCGCTGGGGCGCCTGGCACATGGCCGAGGAGCTCACCCCGCGCGAGGGCCTGAGCGAGATCCACCCGTTCCGCAGCTGGGACGTCATCAAGATGATCCACGGCAAGCTGCGCGATCTGCAGCGCGGCCCGCTGCACACCGGTGGCCTGCCCAAGCCCCTGATACAGCACTGGGTCGTCGCCCACGTGGGCGAGGGCGCCAAGAAGGTCACCCGGCCCACCGGCGCCGTCGTCGACGGTTACACGGTCCGGGATTTCGAGATCCAGCGGATCTGCAACGAGCAGCAGTTCGACAAGGGCAACCGGCACTACCTGGGCGTGCAGTTCGTGGTGTGGGACGGTCAGCTGGTGATCACCATGATGGTCACGGTGACGGTGCTGGCCAGCACCCTGCGGGTCGAGGTGACCGGGCACGCGCTGGGGCCGGTGCACTCCCTGTTCACCACGGCTCCGGAGGCCAAGGAGAAGGAGATACCCCACCCGGTCAAGTTCTGGGAGACGAAGAAGGTGCAGCTGCCGCTCGTGGAGAGCGACGAGGTGGTGCGGCTGGCGGCCCGGGCCCCCCTCACCCGCTTCCCCCAGGTGCTCGACCACCTCGGCGGCAAGATCGTCCTGCCCGAGCCCTTCGGGCTGCGGCACAGCTGGGCCTCGGCCCCCTGGACCAACCGGTTCATGGCCGACGACGCGCTGCGCGCCGCCACGCCGGTGCTGCGCGCGGTGCACGCCGCGGCCATCGCCGTCATGCAGGAGAACGGCGTGGACACCACGAAGTTCACCAACCGCTCGCAGTTCCTCAGCACCTCGGTGCAGGACGCGTCGCCCAGTGAGGCCGACGTCTACTGACGCCGCCCGGTCCGGGCGGTGAGCCCACCGCCCCGACCGGTCATCCCCTTCGGGTCAGCCGGCCGGCCATGCGTCGGCGAGCATCTTGCGCGTGTCGGCGAGCAGCTGCGGCAGCACCTTGGTGTGGCCGACCACGGGCATGAAGTTGGTGTCGCCGCCCCAGCGCGGCACCAGGTGCTGGTGCAGGTGCGCGGCGATCCCGGCGCCCGCGACGGTGCCCTGGTTCATGCCGATGTTGAAGCCGTGCGCGCCCGAGGCGGAGCGCAGCGCCACCATGGCGCGCTTGGTGAAGTCGGCGAGCTCGGCGGTCTCGGGTCCGTCGAGGTCGGTGTAGTCGGCGACATGGCGGTAGGGCACGACCATCAGGTGGCCGCCGTTGTACGGGTACAGGTTGAGGACCGCGTACACGGCGTCGCCGCGCGCGATGACCAGCCCGTCCTCGTCGCTCATCTCCGGAATCACGCAGAAGGGACAGCCGTCCCCGGCACCGGGGCCGGTCGGCTTGTTCTCGCCCTGGATGTACGCCATGCGGTGCGGCGTCCACAGGCGCTGGAACGCGTCCTGCGTCCCCACTCCGTTCTGCAGTTCCGGCTCACTCGTCATGCCTTGCAGCATATGGCGTCGCCCCGGTCCTGCGTGTCGCCGGGGGCGGTCCACGGCGCGGGGCACGATGCTGGCCCCATGCCCATGGATGACGAGCGGCGGCTGCGGGAGTGGGAACGGCGGGGCAGCGTGCCGCTGTCGATCGCGTCGCTGCTGTTCCTGGTCGCCTACGCGGTACGCGTGCTCGTCCCGGACCTGCCACCCGGCTGGTCCGACCTGCTGCTGCTCATCACCATCGTGACCTGGGGTTTCTTCATCCTGGACTATCTGTTCCGGGTCGCCGTCGCTCCGCACCGCTGGGCCTACGTCCGCCGCCACTGGCTCGACCTGGTCGTGGTGGTGCTGCCCCTGCTCCGCCCACTGCGCCTGCTGCAGATCTACGGGAAGGTGCAGGACCTCCGCATGCGGCCGCGGCTCTCCCTGGAGGCCCGGGTGATGTCGTACGCGGGGCTCAGCGCCCTGCTGCTCGGTTTCGCGGCCAGCCTGCAGGTCTACGCGGACGAGCGGTACGCCCCCGGGGCGGACATCCGCACCTACGGCCAGTCGGTGTGGTGGCTGTGCTCCACGATCACCACGACCGGGTACGGCGACCTCGTCCCGGTCACGGTGCGCGGGCGGGTGATCGCCGTGGGCGTGATGTTCCTGGGCGTCGTCCTGATCGGCGCGGTGGTCGGTTCGTTCTCGTCGTGGCTCACCAAGAGTTTCCGCCGGGCCGATGAGCAGCCGGACGCGCGCAGGCCCCCGGAGGGTGGATGACCTCCGGGGGCCTGCGCGTGTCCGTGCGGGCCGGTCAGACCTGGACGCGGTCCTCGACGGCCTTGGCGATCTCGGCGATCGCCTCGTCACGCGGGATGCCGTTCTTCTGCGAGCCGTCCCGGTAGCGGAAGGAGACCGATCCCGCGGCCATGTCCTCGTCGCCGACGATGACCATGAACGGCACCTTGCTCCGCTGGGCGTTGCGGATCTTCTTCTGCATGCGGTCCGCGGAGGCGTCCACGTCGACCCGCAGGCCCTTCTTCCTCGCCTCGGCGGCGAACTCCTGCAGGTAGGACACGTGCCCGTCGCCGATGGGGATGCCGACCGCCTGGACCGGGGCCAGCCACGCCGGGAAGACACCCGCGTAGTGCTCCAGCAGCACCGCGAAGAAGCGCTCGATGGAGCCGAACAGCGCGCGGTGGATCATGACCGGGCGCTGCTTGGAGCCGTCGGCGGCGGTGTACTCCAGGTTGAAGCGCTCCGGCAGGTTGAAGTCGAGCTGGACGGTCGACATCTGCCAGGTGCGGCCGATGGCGTCCTTGGCCTGGACGGAGATCTTCGGTCCGTAGAAGGCGGCGCCGCCCGGGTCGGGGACGAGCGGGAGACCCTGCTTCTCGGCCACCTGGCGGAGCGTCTCGGTGGCCTCCTCCCAGATCTCGTCGGAGCCGACGAACTTCTCCGGGTCCTTGGTGGACAGCTCCAGGTAGAAGTCGGTCAGGCCGTAGTCGCGCAGGAGGTTGAGGACGAAGGTGAGCGTCCTGTCGAGCTCGTCCGCCATCTGCTCCTTGGTGCAGTAGATGTGCGCGTCGTCCTGGGTGAAGCCGCGGGCACGGGTGAGGCCGTGCACGACACCCGACTTCTCGTACCGGTACACGGTGCCGAACTCGAACAGGCGCAGCGGCAGTTCACGGTACGAGCGGCCGCGCGCGTCGAAGATCAGGTTGTGCATCGGGCAGTTCATGGGCTTGAGGTAGTAGTCCACGCCCTCGTCGAGCTGCATGGGCGGGTACATGCCGTCGGCGTACCAGTCCAGGTGGCCCGAGGTCTCGAAGAGCTTCCCCTTGGTGGCGTGCGGGGTGTAGACGAACTCGTAGCCCTCCTCCTCGTGCCGGCGGCGCGAGTAGTCCTCCATGACCCGCCGGACGATGCCGCCCTTGGGGTGGAAGACCGCTAGGCCCGACCCGATCTGCTCCGGGATGGAGAACAGGTCGAGCTCGGCGCCGAGCTTGCGGTGGTCGCGCTTCTCGGCCTCGACCAGGAAGTCCAGGTACTCCTTCAGCTCGTCCCTGGACGGCCAGGCGGTGCCGTAGATGCGCTGGAGCTGCTTGTTCTTCTCGCTGCCGCGCCAGTAGGCGGCGGCGGAGCGCATCAGCTTGAACGCCGGGATGATCCGCGTGGTGGGCAGGTGGGGACCGCGGCACAGGTCCTTCCAGCACAGCTCGCCGGTCTTGGCGTCCAGGTTGTCGTAGATGGTCAGCTCGCCGGCGCCGACCTCCGCGGAGGCGCCCTCGGCGGCCTCGGCGGCGGAGCCCTTGAGGCCGATCAGCTCCAGCTTGTACGGCTCGTCGGCGAGTTCCTCGCGGGCCGCGTCGTCGCTGACGGCACGGCGGGAGAAGCGCTGGCCGCGCTTGACGATCTCCTGCATCTTCTTCTCGATGCGCTTGAGGTCGTCGGGGTGGAAGGGCTTCTCGACGTCGAAGTCGTAGTAGAAGCCGTCCTTGATCGGCGGGCCGATGCCGAGCTTGGCCTCCGGGAAGAGCTCCTGCACGGCCTGGGCCATCACGTGCGCGGTGGAGTGGCGCAGGATGTTGAGGCCGTCCTCGCTGGCGATCCCGACGGGCTCGACCTCGTCGCCGTCGGCGACCTCGTACGCGAGGTCCTTCAGCCGGCCGTCGACGCGCGCGGCCACGACGGTGCGGTCGCCGTCGAAGAGCTCGGCCGCCGTCGTGCCCGTGGTGACCAGCCGCTCTTCCTGCTCCTCGGAATCGCGTTTGATGATCACGCGGACGTCTGACACCGGTCTCTCCTGACGTATGTCCCACTGGGTCCGGCAGCGGAATGCTGCACCGGTGAATCCTACCGAGCCGCGCGGGTGCCCCGCGAAGCGATCGCCCGCGGCCGCGCGGCCGCGGGCCTCGGAAGTGCGCACCGCGGAACTCCAGACACCGAGTATGTGATCCGGGTTGGGGGGGGGGGGGTGGTTTGAGG
>NZ_JBEZXR010000038.1:0-84239 GCF_040638135.1 Streptomyces sp. NPDC026673
ACGCTTCAACCGCACCCTGCTCGAGGAATGGGCCTACGCACAGCCCTACCGCTCAGAGACCGAACGACGAGCCGCATTCCCGCACTGGCTTCACAGCTACAACCACCACCGCGGACACACCGCCCTGAACGGCAAACCACCCGCCAGCCGCGTCCCCAACCTCACAGGGCAATACAACTAGCCCGCGGTTACACAGCTCCCGTACGACTTGTAGCAGCACGTCGCTGAAGTCCAGATCGCGCTCCCACGCCGTTTCCGGGGCTGTGACGACTTCTACGGGGGACACGTCCCGTGGCCGCGGGACAAAGGTCGACCGTTTGTGGGGATCCTCAAGGCACTACTGCGGTATCGGCACCGGAAGCTTTGCCTTGATACGGCAAGCGGGTGGCGCCGCCCGGAACCCGTCAGTCTTCGGCAGACCGGGATCGGGCCCACAGGGGCAGGACAAACCAGCACAGCAAATACCAGGCGAGTATTGCCGCCACCAGGTAGGGCACGTACGGATCGTGGGTGGCCACCCGCAAGACCAGGAGCAGGGCGGAGGTCATAGTGGCCAGCAGCAGGACGAGCCCGGCGAAGGTGAGGCGTGAGGCCCATTGCACGGTCTCGGGTTTGATGCGGCGCCCGGAGACGATGCGGTGGAACGAGACCGGTCCGATCAGTGCCCCGGTGGCGGCTGCGCCCAGCGCGACCGTGAGGATGTAGATGATCTTGTCGGTCGGTTCGAGTTGCGGGTAGCGCGGGGTGAAGACCACGGTCAGGAGGAAACCGAAGAGGATCTGGACGCCCGTCTGGGCGACCCGTACCTCCTGGAGGAGTTCTCCCCACTGGCGGTCGGCGCGCTCTTCCCGGCTCTCGTCGCGTCCCTCCCGGCGACCGGTGCCGTCAGCTGGCATGTCGTCCTCCCGTCGATCCCTGGTCCAGTTCACCTCGTGTACCCGGGACGGAGCCCGAGCCCTCCTGCCCGCGGGCCGTACGACGGAACCGGCCGCCGGGGCGTCGGGCCCAGCCGGCCGGTTCCGTGCGTCGTGGTTGCGCGGGGCCGGCCGGGAGCGCCGGCGCAACCGTGGTGACGTTCCCCGTCCGTGCGGCGGCCCGGCTGCTGGGCGGCGCGGGGATTCGGCGCGCGAGCGGCACTGACCGGGAGGGTGAGTCGGGCGCTCCGGCGGGGATGCGCCTGTGCCTCGGAGGTAGGTAGAGCTGCATGAAAGCTCTTGTCATCAACTGCACCCTCAAGCGGTCGCCGCAACCGTCCAACACGTACGCTCTGGCGAAGGTGGTAGCTGACCAGCTCGCGGCCTACGGCGTGGATATCGATTGCGTCCGCGCCGTGGATCTCGACATCAAGCCGGGCGTGACCAGCGACGAGGGCGACGGGGACGCGTGGCCCGAGGTCCACGAGAAGCTGCTGACCTCGGAGATCCTCATCATGGCTTCGCCCACCTGGCTCGGCAGGCCGTCATCGGTCGCCCAGCGCGTGCTGGAGCGCATGGACGCCTTGATGTCCGAGACGGACGGCCGAGTCCGCCCAGTTGCCTACAACCGGGTGGCCGGGGTGGTGGTGACGGGCAACGAGGACGGCGCGCACCACGTCATCAGCGAGATCTCCGGGGCCCTGGCCGACCTGGGGTACACCATCCCGGGCCAGGCCTGGACGTACTGGCACCTCGGCCCTGGCGCCGGCCCTGACTACCTCGACGACGAACGGGGCCACGACTGGTCCCACAGGACGGGCCGCGCGATGGCCGCGAACCTCTACGGCGTGGCCCGGGCCCTGGCGGCCACGCCGCTCGACGCGCCGCCTGGGTGATTCGCGGGCGTCACGGGATCATGAGGACCTTGATCGCGCCGTCGGCCTTCTTCTGGAACATGTCGTAGGCCTGTGGTGCCTGTTCCAGCGGGACGTGGTGCGTGGCGAAGCCGTCCACGCCGAGCGGGTCCTCGTCGGTCAGGAGCGGGAGGATCTCGTCGCTCCAGCGCCGGACGTTGGCCTGGCCCATGCGCAACTGGATCTGCTTGTCGAACAGCGTGAGCATCGGCATGGGGTCGGTCATGCCGCCGTACACGCCGCTCACCGAGATCGTGCCGCCGCGGCGGACCAGTTCGATGGCCAGGTGCAGGGCCCCGAGACGGTCGACGCCGGCGGTCTGCATGAGCTTGGCGGCCCAGGCGCGTGGGAGCAGGCCGGCGGACTGCTGGGCCAGTTTGCCGAGGGTGCTGCCATGGGCCTCGGTGCCCACAGCGTCGATGACGGCGTCCGGGCCGCGGCCGTCGGTGGCGTCCCGGACGGCCTTCACGAGATCGTCCTGGTGCTCGTACTCGTCGAGGCTGAACACGTGGGCGCCGTCGCGGCGCGCACGGGTCAGCCGTTCGGGTACGTGGTCGACGCCGATGACCGTGCCCGCGCCCAGGTGGCGGGCGACACGGCAGCACATGTCACCGATCGGTCCCAGGCCCAGGACGGCCACGCTGCCGCCCTGGGGGACGTCGGCGTACTTCACCGCCTGCCATGCGGTGGGCAGCACGTCGGACAAGTAGACGTACCGGTCGTCTGGCGGACCTTCCGGGACCTTGATCGGCCCGAACTGGGCCTGCGGCACGCGGAGGTACTCGGCCTGGGCGCCGGGGACGCTCCCGTACAGCTTGGTGTAGCCGAAGAGCTCCGCCCCGCTGCCGTACTCGGTGACCTGGGTCGTCTCGCACTGCGTCGGCAGCCCCTCGCGGCACATGTAGCAGGTGCCGCAGGCGATCTGGAACGGCACCACGACTCGGTCGCCCGGCGCGAGGTTGTGCACATCGGAGCCGGTCTCCTCGACGATGCCCATGGGTTCGTGGCCGAGGATGTCGCCGGGCGTCATGAACGGGGCGAGGACCTCGTAGAGGTGCAGGTCGGAGCCGCACAGGCCGGTGGAGGTGATGCGGACCAGCACGTCGGTGGGCTCTTCGATCCGGGGGTCGGGCACGGTGTCGACCCGTACGTCGTGCTTGTCGTGCCACACGGTCGCCCGCATGATCGATCACTTCCTCGCGGTTTGTCCTTCACGGCAGGACCATCGGGTACCCGGGGGCGCGCCGGCGAACCGTCGGGTGCGCTGTCATCCGGCCGATCCGGCCTTGGGGGGCGTTAGAGACCGGACGCTTCGGGAACCCGTGACTGGGGCGCCGAGGCGGTTAACCGACCAGCGGAAGGCGGACGACGCGCACGCCGCCGCCTCGTGCCGGAGCGACCGGGGCGGCTGTCACGGTGCACCGCCACCGACATTGTTGAAGCCGAAACAGGAAGGTGACTCCCGTGTCCATCAAGGTGTCCGACCACGTTCTGCAGCGGCTGCGGGAATGGGGCGTCGACCACGTCTTCGCCTATCCCGGTGACGGCATCAACGGGCTGCTCGCCGCATGGGGCCGGGCGGACGACAAGCCGCGGTTCGTCCAGGCCCGCCACGAGGAGATGGCCGCCTTCCAGGCAGTGGGCTACGCCAAGTTCTCCGGACGAGTCGGCGTCTGCGCGGCCACGTCGGGCCCCGGAGCCATCCATCTCCTCAACGGCCTGTACGACGCCAAGCTCGACCACGTGCCGGTGGTGGCGATCGTCGGGCAGACCAACCGCAGCGCGATGGGCGGCTCGTACCAGCAGGAGGTGGATCTGCTGAGCCTGTTCAAGGACGTCGCCTCGGAGTACGTGGAGATGGTGACCGTCCCCGAGCAACTGCCCAACGTCATCGACCGCGCAATGCGGGTGGCGGCGGCCAAGCGCACGGTCACCGCCGTGATCCTCCCGGCCGACGTCCAGGAGCTCGACTACTCCCCGCCGCAGCACGCGTTCAAGATGGTGCCCTCCAGCCTGGGCATGCCCTCCTTCGCCCCGGTCCCCGACGAGGCCGACTTGGACAGGGCGGCCGAGGTGCTCAACGCGGGCGAGAAGGTGGCCGTCCTCATCGGCCAGGGTGCGCGCGGCGCACGGCTCGAAGTGGAGCAGCTGGCCGACACGCTCGGCGCCGGAGTGGCCAAGGCGCTGCTCGGCAAGGACGCCCTGTCTGACGAACTGCCGTACGTCACGGGGGCGATCGGCCTACTGGGCACCCGGCCCAGTTACGAGCTGATGCGGGACTGCGACACCCTGCTGGTGATCGGCTCCAGCTTCCCCTACAGCCAGTTCCTGCCGGAGTTCGGCAAGGCCCGGGCGGTGCAGATCGACATCGACCCCTTCATGGTGGGTCTGCGCTACCCGTTCGAGGTGAACCTCGTCGGCGATGCCAGGACGACCCTGACGCGGCTGCTGCCGAAGCTGGAACGCAAGAAGCACGGCAGTTGGCGCAGGAAGATCGAGAAGGACACGGCCCGCTGGTGGGAGGTCATGGAGCGCCGCGCCGGCGTCGAGGCGGACCCGATCAACCCGGAACATGTCGTGCACGCCCTGGACGCGCTGCTGCCCGAGGACGTCATCCTGGCCGCCGACTCCGGTTCCGCGGCCAACTGGTACGCCCGGCACCTGCGGATGCGCGGCGGCATGCGCGGCTCCCTGTCCGGCACGCTCGCCACCATGGGACCCGGTGTGCCGTACGTGATCGGCGCCAAGTTCGCCCACCCGGACCGGCCGGCGATCGCCCTGGTCGGTGACGGGGCGATGCAGATGAACGGAATGGCGGAGCTCATCACGGCCGCCAAGTACTACCGCGACTGGTCCGATCCAAGGATGGTCGTGGCCGTCCTCAACAACGGCGACCTCAACCAGGTGACCTGGGAGATGCGCGCCATGTCCGGAGCGCCGCAGTTCCTGCCCTCCCAGGCCCTGCCGGACGTCGCCTACGCGGACTTCGCCCGCTCTATCGGCCTGGACGGCCTCCGCGTGGAGAAGCCGGGCGAGGTCGAGGGCGCCTGGCAGCGGGCGCTGGCCGCGGACAGGCCCTTCGTCCTGGACTTCCGCACCGACCCCGCCGTCCCGCCGGTCCCGCCCCACGCCACGCTCGACCAGATCGAGGCCGCGGCCGCGTCCGTCCTCAAGGGGGACTCCGACAGCGCCGCCATGGTCCGGCAGGGCTTCAAGGCGAAGGTGCAGGAGATGCTGCCCGGCCGCGGACACCGTGGCGGCGGCGAGCAGTGACCGCCCTGCCACGGCCGACATCCCGCCAGTCGACGCCGTGGAAGCCTCGGCGTGCACGGTGCCCACCGACGCACCCGAGGGTGACGGTACCCTGACCTGGGACTCCACGACCCTCGTGCTGATGCGGGTGCGCACCGGCGACACCACCGGGATCGGCTGGACGTAAGTGCTCCTGCCACCGCCCAGGTCGTCACCGGGAAGCTCGCACCGGTCGTAACCGGTACGAGCGCCTGGTTCGTGCCCGGGGCGAACGAGTCGATGTGCCGGGCGGTGTGCAACGCGTGCCTCCCCGGCGTGACGGAGCGGCGCCGTCTCAAGCGAGCGACGGGTTCAAAGACAGGACCGCCGCGGGAGGCTGGCGCAGGCGCAGGTACCTCCGCCCTGGATTCGTCGCATGTCACTCAGGCGCTCCCAATCGAGCGCCCTGCAGTGGTGGCGGCCGAGACCGTGCTGCTCGCAGCGACCCCTATGCGGCCACTGCGCTCTTGCCGTACGCGGCGTGGTCCTGGTTTGTTACGGCGCTCAACGCCAGGATCGTCCAGCTCAACCCGCGTTCCTGAGAGCGCACGGATCGTCCAGGGCTGCCGAATAGCGGGGAGGGACGATCACGCGCTCTGCTCTTCATCCACCTCGTCTTCTTCCTCCTCTTCGCCCCCTTCGTACCCCTCGCCTTCCGGGTACTCTTCTTCTCCCTCGGCGTACGCGTCTTCTTCCTCGTACTCATCCCCTTCGCTTTCGGGGTACTCGTCCTCGTCTTCGTACTCGCCGGGCTCCTCCGAGCTTTCTTCGGCGGCTTGTTCTTCCTCGATGGCTTCCTCATGGGTGCGGACTACTTCACCGTCGCGAATTTCGCCGCGCCAGCCGTCTGGTTCCTCGTCGGTGAGGGTCACGTAACGCTGGTAGTGCTTGAAATCGAGTCGCAGACGGCGCCCCTGGGCGCGCCAGATGTTGCCGGTCTTCTCGAAGAAGCCGGAGGGGTAGTACTCAACCACGAGCACGATGCGGGTGAGGCTGGGTGCCAGTTCGTGGAAGCTGACACATCCGCGGGTGGTGCCCTTTGCGCCCTCCGAGCTCCAGACGATGCGTTCGTCCGGCACCTGCTCTTGCGTTGTGGCCTTCCACCCACGAGTCGACGGACCCACCTTGACCTTCCAGTCGCTGTCCGTGTCCTTGCCCCGTGACGCACTGCGAACGCCCTTAGTGAAGCTGCTGAACTTCTCGTACTGTGTCCAGTGGTCGTACGCGAAGCGCAGCGAAACACCGACGTCCATCACTTCGATGATGTTCATGACCTTGGTGGTGCCGCCCTTACGGCCCTTACCGCCGCCTCCGAAGACCCCCTTGACCTTGTCGACGACGTTGTCCTTGACGCTTTTCGCCTTCTCGCCGATCAACGCCTTGGCCGGTGAATCACCCTGGAGTATCCGCAGACCCGCCTTGGGCAGCACACCGCCGCCGTCAGCTACACCTTGGAGTCCGCTGGTAACGTCGCCGAGTTTGTCGCTAGCCTTGTCTGCCAGGTGTCCTACCTGCGCTCCCATGAAGCTTGTGAGCGCGCCGCGCAACTGGTCCAGCCCCGAGCCCTGCCCGTTGTCTCGTGTCGTGCTGGCCATGGGCCTACCTCCGCCGTGTGGATGTCTTCTTCGCCGCTGTCTTCTTGGCGGCGGTCTTCTTGGCGGCGGTCTTCCTCGCCGGAGCTGAGGTCTTCTTCGCTGTCGTCTTCTTCGCGGGTGCCGCTTTCTTGGCTGCTGTCTTCTTAGCTGGCGCCTGGCGGGGAGCTGCCTTCGCGGGCCGGCGGGTGGCCCTCCGGCTGCGCGCCTTTTCGTCGCGGCTCGCGTCCTGCTTTCGGGCTGTCGTGCGTCGCCTCGGCTCAGGCTCCTCTTCTTCCGGCTCTGGCGCACCCTCGGAGGGTTCCTCTTCCTCCTCGGGCTCGTCTTCCTCTTCGTATTCGTCCTCGGGTTCCTCCTCTTCTTCCGGCTCCTCTTCCTCTTCGTATTCGTCCTCGCGCTCCTCCTCTTCTTCCGGCTCCTCTTCCTTGCTCTTGCCTATGCGTTCTGTGCGTGCGTGGAGGGAGTCGGCCATCTCAGAGAGCTTGCGGTCGACTACCGCGCCCATCGCCTGGCGTCCGGCCTTCAGGGCCTCACCGCGTAGCTGCTCGCTGAGTTCTTCGATCTGAGGAAGTTCACGCAGCCTCTTCGCCCCTTCCGCCAGCAGCTGATGGGGTTCCAGGCCGAACCGGCGTCCAGCCAGGTAGGTCGCCATGGTGAAGGCCAGTCGCCCCTTCTTCGTCCGGCCCAGGATGTAGCCTCCGGCGACCGCGACGGCGATAGCGAGTTTGGGTACGTCACTCATCAGGTTTCCCTTCCGTCCGGCGCACGCCATCACCGAGCACGCAATGGCTCGCTCGCATGGGCGGAGCGCATGATGGGGCAGCGGGCAGGGGCCGCGCTGGGTCGCTCCACTCTTTTCAGTCTGGTCGGAGACTTCGGCCAGCGCACGCGGAGGGCGAACGCCTCCGGGGCCGCCGCAATACGTTGGTATGAGGCCGGAGTGAGCGGTTCGCCTTGCCAGTGCGAACACTCCGCTCTGGTGCCGGCGCTCTATTCGACGCGGCGCTGACGCCGATGCACCCGGGCGGACAGGTCGGTCAAACCGGTGCTCTCGCGGGCGTGCGCCACGGGGCCGCGACACAGCGCCTGCAGGACAGGGGCGGGTGCACCGTGATCTGTCAGCGTCAGAGCCACATCGAGCCGGGGGTGTGCGGGCCGTCCGGTCATGTGGGCGCTGGCTCGGTCGATGCCGGGCAGAGCGCGCGCTTCGTCAGCGACAGCGTCGCTGAGGGCAGGATCTCGCAGTTCGACACCGTCGGGCGGAGGCGTTCCGTTCAGGTGCACTGAGGCAGGGCGGCGACGACTCAGCTGAGCCAGCAGCCAGAGGAGGGCCAAGACGGTTGCCAGGGTGAGGCCTGCGATGACGGTAGGCCACCGCCAGCCCTGGTCGCTCCAGCGGATCCGGTCTGCGTTGCTGAGCAGTACGCCGTTGCGCGTGGTCAGAGGCCAGCCGACGGGCGGACTCACGTGAAGCCGACGGTAGAAGTCGATGCCAGCGGTGAAGATCAGCAGCCCTCCGCCCAGCAGCACCAGGCCGCTGATGGCCAAGAGGAGGCGGTTGAGCATGGATCGGCCGTTCATGGCGCGCTCCCCGGGCAGGTCAACGGTTTCGTTGTCGTATGCGGATCGCCAGCCGTGGGGCATGTGCCAGCGCAAGCTGGCGGCATTGGTCCTGCAGAGCCAAGCTGAGGTCGGCGCGGACGACAACGCGGCGTCGCCCGACCGGACTAACGCTCGCCTGATGCCCGGAACGCGCATCGCGGCGTCGCGCAACATCAGTTCCCGCGTCGCGCGTGGTCCGAACGGCTCCGAATGGCAGGTGGAGGTACGCTGCGTCGTCGCCGAGGGTCGCCGAGCCGTGGACATCGCCCGCACGGTCCACGACCGAGCCCGAGCGTCGCTCCTCCCGCTCGTCACGGCTCACGAGACCGGGAAGGACCTCACCGTGACCGTCACCATCACCCGGATCATGCGGACACCTGCGTGACATGGGCTCCGCGGCTAGCCACGGGCGAAACGGCCTCAACAGGAAACGGCACATTGCAGCTCGGTGGCCACGGAGGGAAGTCGGTTTCCCGTGTGAGGTTCTCGGGCCAAGTCTGCACAGGCAGGCGGGCTGTGCTGGCAGGGGAGGGCCCCTGCAGGGCTGGGACATGTCCCGGCGCCGGCTGACATGCTGGGGGCGATACCGGCGAGAGGGGTAGGGCGGCATGCAGTGGGAGGTCCACGGTGAAAGGCCGATCTACGAGAACCCGTGGGTGAACCTGTGGCTTGTGGACGTGCAGCAGCCTGATGGTCGGCGCTGGGAGCATCACGTGGTGAGGCTGCGGCATCTGGCCGTGGCCGTTGTGGTGGACGACCAGAAGCGGGTGTTGATGATGTGGCGGCACCGCTTCATCACCGATACCTGGGCGTGGGAGCTGCCGATGGGCCTGGTCGAGGCTGGGGAGACCCCGGAGCAGGCTGCCGTCCGTGAGGTGGAGGAAGAGACCGGCTGGCGTGTGAAGGCGGCACAGCCGCTCATCTACGGGCAGCCGGCGAACGGCATCACGGACTCGGAGCACTACGTCTTCCGTGCCGAGGCGGGCGCCTACGTAGGTCCTCCGACGGAGGTCAACGAGACAGATCGCATCGAGTGGATCCCGATGGCGGACATCCGAGGCATGATCGACCGGCGGGAGATCGTGTCCAGCGGCTCTCTGATCGGGGTGCTATACCTGCTTCTGGATGAGGCCACGAGGGGCTAGGCGAAGGCTTTTCGCATCTCCGCCTCGAAGGCGATCACAGGAGGTGCTCCCGCATGGGGGGCCAGGCGGGTGTGGAATTCGCGTACGTGGCCGAGGATGCGCGGGGAGTCCACATTGGTGGCCAGGTCGAGGGCCATGCTGGCGGTGGAACAGGCGCGGTCGAGGGCCCCGTTGTGTAGCTGGGTGGTGGCCAGCCAGAAGGCGTGGAAAGCCCGGCCGCGTTGTTGGTCGCGGTTCTCGCGGCGCAGGCCTTCGGCGATGAGGGGTTCGGCTTGGCGGTGCTCGCCGAGCTGTGCGCGAGCGATGCCGGTGTCCACGATCAGCTTGGTCTCGTCGAAGTAGCGCACCCACTGGGGCGCGTACGTGGTGTCGGCCCGTTCGAACTCGGCGTGCGACCGGGCGAGGGCCCGGTGGCAGTCGTCGGCAGCGCGCAGCGTGGCGTGGGCGAATGCTTCCCGCATGTGGAGCATGGCCATCACCAGCTCCGGGGCTTCGGTGGCGCGGGCGGTGTCCTGGGCGGCGTGGGCGAGTGCAGCGGCTTCGCCGGCGTCGCCTTCGTAGGTGGCCTGCAGGCTCATGCACGACAGGACGTTGGCGACGAATTGCCGGTCGCCGAGGTTCTGCGCGAGGTGCATGGCCTGGGTGAAGTAGGTGCGGGCGGTGCTGTATTGGCGGGCGTCGAAGTAGGACCAGCCCGCCATGCGGGCGAGCTCGGCGGCCAGAGAGATCAGGCCCCGTCGCAGGGGGCCTTCGCGGGTTCCGTCGATGAGCTGTTGGGCGTAGCGCAGGTGGCCGACGACTGCGGGACGCAGTGCTGCGCCGCCGTGCTGGTTGTCGCGTTTCCAGTAGTCCTCGATGGCGGACTGGATGGCTGTGAGGGTGGAGCGTGTGACGTCGCCGGCGTCGACCAGGTGGAGGATGGTGTCGAGCTCGGCGGTGGGGGCAGCGGGAGGGGTGGCCAGGGCCGCCTGCGGCTGCTTATTGGGTTCGGTGACGGTGGCCCGCGGTGGGACTTCCCAGGGGCGCTGGGCGAGTCCCAGCATCGCGCCTGGGATGCGCAGCCCGTCGGCGACGCGTTCGATGACGTCGATGTGTGCGAGCTTGCGCCGCCCTGCCGTGATCTCCCCGACGCGGCTGGGGGTCATGTCGCATAAGGCGGCGATGCGGGAGGGGTAGATCCCGGCGCGGCGCCGTACGAGGGCGAAGACCGTGGAGAAGTCGCGCCTTCGGCAGGCGCTGACCATGTCGGGGTCAGTGAGCAGCGCGGCTGGTAGTGCACGCGGCCCGTTGGTCTTGGCCATCGGCGATCCCCCTCGCCTCAGTTGCGCAGAGTGAAGGAATCTGACGCACCGGAATCTTATCCACGTTGGGTAATCACGTGGGCCTACACGTGGGTTATGGGTTGGCGGGACGCTTCCCACACGCCACTTGAGTGGTGTGACCTCTTGGAACTCGAATGGGGCGTGCGCCCCTCGAAGGGGGAGCTGTTTCCCCGTGATGACGCAACCCAATGCGGACACGCAGGTGTGGCAGATGTGGTTCACGCCGTTCCCGAAGACGGTGTACATCGCTCGTAGACAGGTGAGCCGGGTCCTGGCCGGCTGGGGCGTTCCTGACGATGCGGTGGACACCGCGGTGCTGATCACCAGTGAGCTCGTCACGAACGCGATCCGGCACTGCGGCACTCGGCACCTGGTGCACGTCGAGGTCACGGACGACGGCGACCAGGTGCTGCTGGAGGTGTCCGACCCCAGCCGTGAGCATCCCCGTCCGGCGGTCGCGCCGAGCTACGCCGAGAGCGGGCGCGGGCTGATGCTGGTGCGGGCGGCCGCTGCCGACTTCGGCGCACGGGACCGCGAGCCAGTCGGCAAGACCGTGTGGGCGACCGTCCTTCGGCAGCTGGCCGTATGAAGCCCCGGCCCTGCAGCGCGGACGCTGTCGTGCTGCAGGGCGGGTTCCATTTCCGTCCCTGTAGCGCGAAGGATTCTTGTAGTGGCCGTTGAGGCTGGTGCTGGTGAACAGCTCCCGTTCCGTGTGGCGTTCGACCCGGAGCGTGGGCAGCTGGTGCTGATGGTGACGGTCGGCATGCCGCCGAGGCAGCGGGTGACCACGCAGGTCATCTGCAGTGCTGAGGATGCGGCCTGTCAGGTCACTCTGCAGCGGCATGAGGCGCGGCTGCGGGGCCAGTTGGCCGACATGATCGCCGAGGCGGCCGTGCGGCATTTGGGCGTGGATCCGCACCGGCTGGAGGCGGCGGTGGCCGCATTGTCGGACCCGGCGAGCAGCGTGCCGGCCAGCTCGATCCTCCACGGTGAGCGCGGTGTGGACCATCCGGCCCCGATCGGGCCACCAGGCCTCTGACCTGCGGTTATGCGAAAAAGTTTCTTGACCCCCAACTTGTTTGCCTTTACAATAAGAGGAGGTCGAAGGGGGAGGGAACAGGCCCTTCGACCACCGGCCAGCCGACCGGCTGACCGGACACCAACCCGGATGGGAGATCACCGTGGCAGCCGAGCTGACCAGCGAGAGCACCACCACCGAGCCGTGGGGCGCGAGCCGCCTGGGCCACTACACCGACGACACCGCCGTCCCCGCGTTCACCGCCGTCCTCGACCCGGAGACGCAGACCGCCGTCCTGATCGACGAGCTCGGCCGGACCGTGGAGATGGGCAAGCACGGCACCAGCACCAACACCACCGCCCGCACCTCGACGTCCGGCGACGGAGCCGCGCCGGGCACCACGGACGCCGACTCCGTCCCGGCGAACGACCAGGACTGAGGCTGAGCTGACATGAGCAAGCACCCCCGGCCCGTGCTGGTCGTCACGAACCTCATGGACGAGACCACCGACGTGGTGATCCGCGTCCTGAACGCCCGCGCGGTGCCAGTGGTGCGGCTCGACCCGGGCGTGGACATACAGCAAGGCGGAAGCCTCGCCGCCACGCTCGGGACCTCCCAGATGCAGGGTCACATCACCACCGCGACCCGCCGCATCGAACTGGACGACGTCCGGGCGGTGTACTGGCGCCGCCCGACGTTGTACAGCCCGCCCGCCGGCCTGGAAGGGCCGGCGGGCGACTGGGCTGTGCACCAGTTCCGGTGGGGTCTGGGCGGCGTCTTAGCCGCCCTGCCCCACTGCCTGTACCTCAACCACCCCTGGCGCAACCGCGAAGCCGAACACAAGCCCGCCCAGCTGATCGCAGCAGCCCAGGCGGGCTTGCGCACACCCCAGACCCTGATCACCACCGATCCGCAGCAGGCCCGAGAGTTCGTCGCCGCCCAACGCGACGGCGCGATCTACAAGCCGCTGTGGACCAGCCCGTACCCGGACCAGGAAGGCCGGGCGCGGACCGTGTGGGTCACGACCGTCGACCCGCAGGAGATCACCGACGCGGTGTCGGTGTGCCCGCACCTGTTCCAGGCGAAGGTCCCCAAGGACTTCGACGTCCGCCTCACCGCCGTCGGCGACCGGCTGTTCGCGGTCCGCATCGACATTGCCGGGGACCACCTGGACTGGCGCAAGGACTACGCCAAGCTCAGCTACGAGGTCATGCCCGTCCCCGCCGACGTCTCGGCCGGCGTGCGCGCCTACCTGAACGCATACGGCCTGGTCTACGGGGCGTTCGACTTCGCTGTCACAGCCGAGGGCCAGTGGACGTTCATCGAATGCAACCCCAACGGTCAGTGGGCCTGGTTCCCTGAGGAGATCCGCGACCCGATCGCGCAGGCCCTGGCTGACCAACTGCAGAAAGGTCTCTCGTGACATCACAAGCCCTGCGGGATGCCTTGGCCGACCGGCTCAAGGCATCCGGCGACCTCGACGAACCGGAGTGGGAGCGGGCCGCCCGCTCCGTACCCCGCGAGGCATTCGTATCCGGCGGCTTCCTGCGGCCGCTGCCCGGGACCGCACCGACCCTGTACGAGCCCATCCGGCCCGCCGATGACGGCTGGCTGGAGGGCGTATACAGCGACGACACGCTGATCACCCAGCTCGACGGGCACCTGCGCGCGGTCAACCTGGCCGCGCCCCGGCACGGCGACCCCACGTCATCGTCCACCCTGCCGTCGCTGGTGCTGCGTATGTGGCAGCAGCTCGGCGTGACCAGCGGCCAGCGCGTACTGGAGATCGGCACCGGCACCGGCTACTCGACGGCGCTGGCCTGCGCTCGGCTCGGGTCGGAGAACGTGACCTCCGTCGAGTACGACCCGGAGAACGCCGAGCAGGCGGCCGCCGCGCTCAAGGGGCTGGGCTACAGCCCGGACCTGCGCGTCGGTGACGGCCTGGACGCTGCGGTGGTCGACGGCGACTACGACGCGCTGATCGCCACGTGCTCTGTGCGGTACATCCCGTACGCCTGGCTCGACCAGGTGCCGGTGGGCGGCACCGTGCTGGCCACGATCGGGGGTTGGATGGGCGCCTACGGTCTGGTGAAGCTCACCGTCACCGGCCGGGGGCAGGCCACCGGGCAGTTCCTGCCCGGCACCACCTCCTTCATGATCGCCCGCCCGCACAGCCGCCCCCCGCGGCCGCCGCTGGTGATGCTCCCCGGCCAGACCAAGCTCGCCGAGGCGCAGCCGGCCTGGATGGACGATTGGACGATGCGGTGGGTCGCGCAGCTGGCCGCGCCGTCGGCGGAGCGGCTCGGCGGCGGCGACTACCAGGTGCTGTCCGACGTCTCCACGGGCTCGCAGGCATGGTTCAGCACGGACGAGGATGGGCGGAGGCTGGTCACCCAGCGCGGCCCGATCGCGCTGTGGGACCGGGTAGAGGACGCCCTGGGCGTGTGGAAGCGCGCCGGTTCCCGCCCCCAGTCCGCATTCGGGATGACGATCACGCCCGACGCCCAGTGGGTGTGGATCGGAGACGAGGAAGGCCCGACGTGGCGACTTCCGGTATGAGCGGGGAAGAGACGACAGGCCCCGGCGGGTCGGCGTACCGTACCGGTAGTACGGCCATAGCGCGGAAGGGGACACCCATGCGGCTGCTGTTCGACGAGCACGAGAAGCCCGCGATCCTGGAGCAGGCCACCGAAGCCGAGGAAGCAGGCAAGCAGCTGCTCGCCGACTCGCTGCGTGGCATGGCCGAGAACGGTGTCGACCTCAAGCGCGACTGGGAGACGCTGCGCGTCGAGCTGTACGCGGCACAGGGCATCGACGTCACCGGCGACGGCGGGGATGCCCGTGTCGCCTAAGCACTCGCCGCGGCGGGCGCAGATTGCCTTCACCCCCGAGTGCGAGCCCGTCCTGCGGAAGCTGGGCGTGGCAGACCTGGTGCGCCTGGACCGCGCTCTGGTGGTCATTTCTCTGGACCCGTGGATCGGGCAGGAGCGGGCCACCCGTGCGGGGCACGTGCCGCTGAGGGAGTACACCGAAGGCTCCGCCCGCATCATCTACCACGTGACCGTCCTCGGATCGGTCGTCATCGTCGCCTACCTCGAGGTCTGACCGACCCCTGACTGCCCCGCCTCCCGGCACCCCCGTCCGGGAGGCGGGGCCTTGTGTCCCCTGGAGGGAAGCCGAATGCCGCGGAAGCTCATGAACAGCCGTGAATGCATGGCTTGGCAGCCACCGGCCGGCTGGAACGATCTGAGCTATGAGGAGCGTTTCGCTCACCTCAAGCGGCTCGGCTTGTCGTTCCCACTGCGCACGTCCGACTGGGACGACATGGATTACCTCCAGCAGGTGCGCTACTCGCACTGGCTCGGGCAGATCATGCACGACACGCCTGAGAAGCGGGCTTGCAAACGACGCGAGGAGCGACGGGAAGTCCTGGGGTGGTGGCGGCTGCTGGTGTGGTGGTGCCTGTGCCTGGCGGGGGCCATGGCCCTGATATGGACGGACGTCGTGTTCGGTGCGAGCATCACCACGGCCGAGCGCGTTGGGCTGACCGTATTCACAGTCGCCGGCTACGCCGTGGCGATCGGCGTGCCCATGTACATCACCGCACCGACCAAGTCCACGCGCTGACTCCGACGCCCCTTGTGGCCAGGGGAGTTGTCCGCGCACGGGCCTAGGCTCGAACGTATGAGCACTCCTCCGCCCTCCGAGGGGCTTTCGCTTGCCGCCATCGCCCCCATCGTCGAGACGCGCATCCTCGTGGACACTGTCGAGATCTTCCGCCCCGGGGAACCAGTCCTCGACCCGGACTCCGGTGAGTACGAGCCCGGCCCGGACGCGATCGTCTACACCGGGTCCGGCGCAATCTTCTCCGCCGGCGGCCCAGGCCTGGTTCTGTCGCTGGAGGGGCAGGCGTACGCCGACGACACCCGCAACCGGTACCGGCTGCTGACGCCGCTGGACGCGCCGCTGGCCTCCCGTGAGGACCAGGTGCGGGTCATCGCGGCCACGCAGGACGGGGGCCTGATCAACAGGGTGTGGAGGGTGCTGGACATCTCTGACGCCAACAGCCTCGCTGTGGTGCGCACGACGTGGCTGGACGAGTCCACCCAGACAACGGGGGCGTGACGGTGCTGGATCTCGCACAGGCCCGGGCCGACCTTGAGGCGCAGCTGACCGACACGGTGCGGATCTCTCGAACCGCCGGCCAGCCGGTCCTGGACCCGGTGACGGGGGAGCCGGGCCAGACGCCGACCACCGTGGTCTACGAGGGGCCGGGCGCGTTATTGTCCACGCACGGACAGATCGTCCTCGGCCAAGTCCTCGGCACGGACTGGCTGTCGGAAGGCTCGTCCTGGTACCGGCTGGTCACTCCCGTGTCCGCGCCGATCGCACTGCGCGGCGACCTGGTGGAAGTCGTCACCGAGACGGGCGGCCTGGCCGACCGTACGTGGCTCGCCGACGAGGTCACCGAGGCCTCCACGGTGGAGATCTGCCGCTCCACCATGCTCACGGAGCGCGTCACGACCGCGTCGAGCGCCATCTGACCGCTGACCTCTTGGGCGGCCCCCGCGCGTCCCGCGCGGGGCCGCAGTGCTGTCCGCGAGGCTTCGTAGGCTGATCGGCATGGATGATCAGCTGCACACCGTGCGAATCACGGCCACACACGCCACCGGCAGCGTGGCTCTCGACGGCCGCGACATCTCCCGCCAGGTCTCCGGCTACGAACTCCGCCAGCGCGCGGGCCACCCGGCGGAGCTGGTGCTGCGCCTGTCCCCGTTGGTGAAGGACGAGTTCGACGGCCTGGCCCGCGTTGTCGTCGGTGTCGACCCGGACCCGGGCCCAGCCGCCGCGGCGTTCCTGTCCGCGCTCGACGCCGGCGAGCTGGAGCGGCACGTTCTGTCCCGGCACGACCTGATGGACGGCAGGCCGCACGAGCTGACCCGGGCCATGCTGAGGCTGCTCACGGAGTGGGCGTCCGGCATGTGGCAGCCGGAGGTGACCGCGTAATGTCCGGCCGCCCGGGCGCGTCCAGCAACGCCGCAGAGGTCGCCGCCCTGTTGCGGGCCCGCGCCGCGACGGTGCTGACGTCGACGGTGACGGTGGTGCGGCACTACTCGATGCTGCTGGAGACGCGGATCAAGGCGAACGCCTCCGGCCGGCCTGGTCCGAACGCGCCAACCGGCGACTACCGCAGGTCATGGACCCACGAGGTGCACGTCGGCGGGGACGCGGTGACGGGGATCGTCGGCACAAACAAGCCGCAGGCGGCACGCCTGGAGTACGGGTACGTCGGCCCCGACAGCTTGGGACGCGTCTACAACCAGCCGCCGTACGCCCATGTCGGTCCCGCTGTCGAGAGCGTGGGTCCGCAGTTCGTGGCCGCCCTGGGCCGGGTTGCCGACGGGCACAGGCCGTGACCACCACACCAACCAGGAGGACGTGAAGATGAGTGTGTCAGGGCGCCAAGTGGCCCTCGCAGTACAGGCCATGCTGCAGACGGCCACCGGCAGATCGTGCGGGTATGGGACCGCGCCCACCACAACGGCGCAGCCGACGGGCAACACCATCCCGTACTGCGTGCTGTACGAGCTGGGGCAGACTGCCGGGCTCGGGCCGGCGTTCGGGGACAGCGACGCCGACGCCCGGGTGCTGCTGCAGGTGACGTCGGTGGGCACCACCGCCGAGCAGGCGAGTCTACAGGCCGACAAGGCCCGCCAGGCGTTCCTGGCCCGGGTGCCGGGTAGCGGGCAGTACCTCAATCCGATCACGGTGACCGGCGCTACTGTGATCGGCCGGGAGTTGGACCGTGAGGAAGGAGTCAGCGTCGTGAGCTCCACTTACGCTTACGTGCAGCGATTCGTGCTGACGGTGTCGACACCGAACAGCTGACGGCTGATCGCACTTCACCGCGGAAGCCTCTGCGCGGACGTCCGGCTCCGTTCACCCCTGTCCCATTTGGCACCGCCAATAGGGGCGGCCGTCACGGCGCCGGGGGTTCGGTGATCAGCGCCAGGAGGCCGGCGATCTCGTGGTCGGACTCGGCCGGATGACGAAACATGGCGCCGGGGACGATCTCGTACCGGTTCCGTCGGCCCTCGCGGGACCGGACCAGGTATCCGCCCTCCTCGAGGTCGGAGATGATGCCCTGTACCGTCCGCTCCGTGAGGCCGCAGGCGGAGGCCACGTCACGGAGCCTGATGCCGGAATCGCGGGCGATCATGATCAGGACCCGCGCGTGACTTGTGAGAAAAGTCCACCTCGGCTGGTCCCGGTCCTGTGTGCCTCCGTCGCCCATGCACCCCATCATGCGCTCCCCGTTTCCGGATTATCAACCCACGAAAAATATTTCGTGATTCATTTGACGTACGTCGCTGGTCTGAGCATCATCACAGTTGGCAGGAAGTCCCCTGGTGGAGCAGCGGGAGCCCACGATGTCGCGGCCGGAACACACCCACGAAGACGACGGCACCGCCCCAGACCCCTGGGCACTGCCCCCCTATCTGCCTCCCGGAGCCACGCGGCGCTTCGCCGGCCGGGCCGCGATGAGCCTCGCCACCCGCGGAACGGCTGGAGCGGTGGCGGTGATCACCGGGGAAGTGGACGCCGGTTGTGCCGGGGACCTAGAACGCTGCCTCATCGCGGCCATGCGCGCCCATCCCGAGGGTTTGGAGCTGGACCTGTCCGGGGTCACTTTTTTCGACTGCGCAGGTCTCAACGCGCTACTGGAGGCCAGGGCCTTTGGCGGCCGCGGCCTGACGATCAGAGTCATGAGCCCGCGGGTCGAGCGCGTCCTCGACCTCACCGACACCCGGGCGCTGCTCACTCGCGGCCACTGACTCCGGTGGGGCCCTGTGCGTAGTGGACATCGGAGGAAGACGAGCACCGGCTAATCAGCCCGGCGAGGCGGACACTCCCTGTAGCAATTCGATCACCAAGTGTTGTCAACGTGGATGCGGGGGTCCCGCTCAGAACCGGACTGGGAGGAGGAAGTCGGTGTCATGAGCGCCGCCTACACTTACGTGCAGCGATTCGTCCTGACGGTGTCGACGCCGAACAGCTGACGCCTGATCGCACCTCACCGCGGAGGCCCCTACGCGGACGTCCGGCCAGACGGCACGGGCTGACCCTCTGGTTCGCAGTCTTGCGACCTGTTGGGGACGGGCCTCCGTACGCCGGGGGCTGGGGTCCCCGGAGAGTGAGCACCCCCCTTGGGTACCACCCAGCAGCGGTTCATGCGCCGTGGCGTCACCAAGATCTACTTCCTGTCGGAGATCGCCGCGGCAACGAACGTCCCAACCCGTACCGAGATCAGCGGCGGCACGGACCTGTCCGGCGCAATCTCCGACATCGCCGGCTGGTCGCTCGGCAACTCCCCCATCGACACCCCCGACCTGGGCTCGACGCTGACGACGTCGATCCCCGGTGAGGACAAGGCCGACGCCTCGACCCTGACCTTCTACGAGGACAAGGCGGGCGACACCATCGAGACCCTGCTCAAGAAGGGCGAGGAGGGTTTCGTCGTCATCCTCCGCAAGGGCGACGTCCCGGAGTCGAAGTCGATGGACGTCTTCCCCGTCCGTGTCGCCTCGCGCGCACCGGCCTACTCCGCCGGATCGGACCCGGCCAAGTTCACCGTGACCTTCGCGGTGTCCGACGAGCCGACGCTCGACGCCGCCGTCCCGGCCGCGACCTGATCCACGGGGGGATCCGCATGACCACGAGCACGACTATCGAACCGCCGGCGGCCGCCGTCGCCAAGGACGCCCACTGGGCCGCGAAGATGGCCCGGCTGCGGGCCCGCAAGCTGCCCGAGCGGACGATGTCGATCTGCGACGACCATGTCGCGAAGGCCGCCGTCACCGACGCGGCCCTGTCCCTTGCCAAGGCCCGCGCCGCGGCACTGGCCGAGTGCGTCGAGCAGGGCATCCGCGAGGACCAGCGCGAGGCGTGGGTGGCTTCTAACCCGCAGGTCGTGGCTGCCGACGCGGCGCTGACCGCGGCGCAGGGCACCCTCGCCGAGGTGACGCTGACCCTGACCTTCCGGGCGCTGCCCCGGCCGGCGTGGGAGCAGCTGCTGCGCGAGCACGCGCCGAGCGAGGCGCAGGCCGACAAGGGGATGGAGTACAACGTCGACACTTTCCCTGCGGCGCTGATCTCCGCCTGCCACGTCGAGCGTGACGCCGACGGCGCGGAAGTCGACGGGATGAGCGAGGCCGACGCGCACGAACTGCTGGACACCTGGCCGGACGCCGAGGCGAAGGCCCTGTTCACGGCCGCCCTGGTCATCAACCAGACAATCCGAGCGGACCTGGGAAAAGGCTGACCTCCGACCCCGGATTCCGGGCGGAGATGGAGCTGTGCCACACGTACGGCATCCCGCACTCGCAGTTCACGGGGGCCGGTGACGGCCGCTGGACGGCCCTGGACCGGGCCAAGGCGCTGTCGTGGCTGGCCTACTCCCGGGCGGCGTGTGCGGGGTGCGGGACGCGCCTGGACGAGTGGCGGCCGGAGCAGGGCGGGGACCTGTTCGCGTACGTGGCCGACTCGCACACCTGCCCGGGGTGCGAGCTGGTGGAGATGGAGCGGGAGCAGGTTCCCGAAGGACCGGATGGGCGCGGGGTCAAGATCGGGCTCAAGCCCAGACGGGAGCAGTAGGTGGCCGCCAATGGCTACAACCTGTACGTCAACCTGCAGGCGACGACGGGCGGACTGACCGGGGGTCTGCGCACCGGCGCCACGCAGATCCGCCAGTTCGACGGGCAGCTGCAGCAGGTCAACCGGACGCTGATGGAGACCGGGACCGCGACGGAGCGCCTGGCCCGTCTGCAGGCCTCCGCGTCCGCTGACGCGGTCGTCGGCCAGACCCGGGTGCGGGCGGCCGTGGAGCGCACCCGGGCCGCGCAGACCGCCGCCGGCGCGGCCGCCGAGCGCAGCGGCCGCGCGCAGGCTCTGGCCGCGAACCTGGCCGCCCGAGCGGAGACCGAGCGGGCGGCCGCGGTCGCGGCAGGGGAACGGGCGCTGCGCGCCCAGGCCGTGGCGCAGAGCATGGCCACCCGCGCCGCGGCCGCCACCGGCCGCGGCGCTGCGGCCGCGCAGGCCACCGCGAACGCCGCCGCCACGGCGGCGACCCGGGCCGCGCAGGCTCAGGCGTTGCAGGAAGAGCGTGCGGCCGCGGCCGCCGCCACGTCTGCCCGCGCGCAGGGCGTGGCGACCCGGTCGGTGCGGGCGCGGGAGGTTGCTGACGCCCGGGCCCTTCAGGCGGTCGCCGCCCAGTCCCAGGCGGAGGGCGCCGCAGCTCAGCGGGCCGCCGCCAACAGCTCGGCGGTACGGCACGCGGAGGCGGCGGCCGCCGCCGAGACCCGGGCCGCCTCGCAGGCCCGCATCGACGGCTACCTGCGGACAGGCGTGGTCCTGTCGGCGGTCCTCGGCGCCGGCGTGCTGCAAGCCGTCGAGCTGGAGAAGCGCATGGCGAACGTCATGACGATCTCCCAGCAGATCACCGCCACCACGGTCGGCGGCTTCACCGATCAGATCGTCGCCCTGTCGACCGACCTGACGCAGTCCGCGAACCAGCTCGCCGAGGGCCTGTACCAGATCGTGTCCACCGGCTTCGACGGCTCCGAGGCGATGACCGTCCTCCGCGCGGCCGCGCAGGGCGCCAGTGCGGGCCTGACGACCACCGAGACGTCCGCGCGGGCCCTGCTGGGCGTACTCAAGGCGTACGGGCTCACATCGGCCGACGCCACCGACGTCATGGACATCATGTTCCAGACCGTCAACAAGGGCGTCATCTCCTTCGAGGAGCTGGCGCAGAACCTTGGTGACGTGGTGCCGATGGCGGCCGCCGCCGGCATCGAGTTCGACGACCTGTCCGCCGCGCTCGCCGCGATCACCCTGTCCGGTATCCCGGCGGCCGAGTCCGCGACCGCGCTGAACCAGATGATGACGCGGATGATGGCGCCCACCCGCGACCTGAGCAACGAGATGAAGAAGCTCGGGTACGAGTCGGCGGCGTCCGCGCTGCAGCAGGACGGCCTGTACGTGGTCGTCAACAAGCTGGTGAAGGCCACGGGCGGCTCGTCGGAGGCGATGACGAAGCTGTTCGTCGACGTGCGGGCTGTGCGTGCGGTGCTGTCGCTGGCCGCCAGCGACGGACAGAACTACGCCGACACCTACCAGGGCATCGCCAACCAGGTGGAGCGCGCCGGGGCCACCCAGAAGGCGTTCCAGCTGCAGATGAACACCACCGCCGGGCAGTGGGAGATGTTCGTCAACCGCAGCAGGGCGATCGGCATCGACCTGGGCCGGGCGTTGCTGCCGGTGATGCAGTCCCTCGGCAACGCCCTGTCGGTGTTCGCCGGCGCCATCGCCGACGCCCCGGGGCCCCTCAAGAGCCTCGGCGCGGGCTTGCTCGCGGTGACCGCGACGGGCGCGCTGGCACTGGCGGCGGTCACCAAGCTGACCACCCAGTGGCGCGAGTTCCGGGCCGCGCAGGCGGCCGCGACGGCAGGCGGCTCGGCCATGCCGGCGGCCCTGAAGGGTGCGGGCCTTGCCGTGTCGGGGCTGACCGCGCTCTTGGCGGTCGGCGTGCTGGCGTACGCGGCGTACTCGGCGTCCAAGGAGAAGGCCAAGCAGGCCACCGACGACCTGGTGCAGGCGCTGCGTGCCGAGCGCGAGCAGGGCGAAGAGGGCGCGGGCCTGCGGGCGCTGGCCGAGTCGCTGACGAACTCCGAGGACGCGAAGAAGCTCAAGGACGTCGGCATCGACATGACCAACGCGGTCGACGCCATCTCCTCCGGCGGGCAGAAGCTCGCGGACCTCAAGAGCCAGCTGTGGCGGAACAACTCCTTCGCCGTGGTCGACCAGTCCGGCCTGGTCAGTGCCTCACTGACGCCCCAGGCCAAGGACGCGATGGAGGTCCTGGACAAGCAGCACGAGGTCTGGTCGAAGGCGGTGAAGAAGGAAGCCGAACTCGCCGCGGCCATGCAGATCGTCAACGCCAAGGTGATGAAGGCCAAGACCGGCGCCGGCGCGGCGTGGACGCTGGACTTCCTTGTGCCGCCCGGCGACGACGGCATGCCGAAGTACACCGACGAGATGAAGGCCATGGCGCAGGCCCTGGGCGACATCGTCAACCCGGCCAAGGCGTGGGCCGACGCGCAGGACAAGGTCGCCAAGTCCAACAAGAACGCAAAGGCGACGCTCAAGGACTACATGGACCAGCTGCAGTCGCAGCTGAAGGCGCAGCGGAACTTCCAGAAGAACTTGACCGCGCTGGCCATGGCCGGATACACCGACCTGACCGACCACTTCGCCGAGCTCGGTGTGAGCTCCGCCCCGATCCTCGATGAGCTGGTCACGCAGCTCGGCAAGGGCAAGACGAAGGTCGCCGACGAGCTGCAGGAGATCATCGGCGAGTCGGCGGCCCGTTCTCAGGACTCGTTCCGGGCGGGCCTGGAGCAGCTGCCGGTGATCGCCGCCCGCTACGGCAAGAAGATCGCCCGGGAGTGGGCGGACGCCGCGCAGACCAACGACGCGGGCAAGTTCGGGCGGGTCATGCAGGAGATGGCCGTCTCGGACATGTCCCGTGCGGTGAAGAAGGGCAGCGCGTCCGCCAAGAAGGAGCTGCAGCGCGGCATGGACCTGCTGGCGCAGGTCGCAAACGAGCAGGGCGCGCAGGTGGCGAACGCGCTGCAGCAGGCCCTGCTGTCCGGCGACGTGACCGGCGCCATGGACCAACTGAAGGCGATCTGGGGCGCAGACGTGCCGATCAGCGAGGTCGACCTGCAAGGCATCGTCGCCGCCTTCGAGACGGCCGGCGGGCAGGCCAAGACCACGTGGACGGCCATGCTGGACGCCATTCAGCAGGTGGCCAAGACCAAGGGCACCGCCGCGGCGCAGGCCCTGACGACGGCGCTGCTGTCCGGGGACATGGCGGCCGTGCAGGCGCAGCTCGATGCGATCGGCGTGAGCGTCCGGCAGATCCCCGGTTCCAAGGAGATCTCCGTCAGCATCAACCCGCCCGCGCCGGTGTCGGTGACGGTGATCCCTCGCATCGCGCCCGGGTCGGGCGTGCCGTGGGGCAACAAGCCCCAGGTGCAGGCCGACGGCGGCCTGCTGTCGTTCTACGCCGACGGCGGCGTGCGCCGGGAGAACCACGTGGCCCAGATCGCGCCCGCGGGGTCGTGGCGGGTGTGGGCCGAGCCCGAGACCTACCCGGGAGAGGCGTACATTCCGCTGGCCCCGTCCAAGCGGCACCGCTCCAAGCAGATCCTCGACGAGGTGGCGCACCGGTTCGGCGCGAGCGTCACGTACCACGCCGAGGGCGGCCTCTCGAACTGGTCGTACCAGCCGGCCGGTGGCTCGGATGGCCTGTACTCCCTGTCGGGCATCGCCTCCGACTCCATGAACAAGAAGGGCACCGCCCTGGACCTGGGCAAGTTCTCCAAGAACCTGCACAAGTCCGTGGCGGAGGCGCAGCGGTGGCGCCGGGACCTGGCGACGGTGGCCCGCCGGGCCGGGCAGGACGTCGCCGATGCCCTGGAGGCGATGGGCGCCGACGGCATCGCCCTGACCCACAAGATGGCCACGGGCAGCTCGAAGTACGTCAAGAGCATGACGAAGGACCTGGAGAAGCTGGCCGCGACCGCCAGGGCATCGCTGTCGGAGTACACCAGCCAGCTCGGCAACGCGGCCAAGCACACGTCGGCGTTCCAGCAGAACCTGGCGACGCTGGCGGCCCGCGGCTTCGGGGACCTGGCCGGCAGGCTCGCCGCGCAGGGCGACCAGGCCGCACAGGACCTCGCGGCGCAGGCCGTGAAGAGCAAGAGCGCCGCGACGAAGGCCAACAACGCCTCGAAGGCGGCGTCGGCGACGCTGTCCGACCAGGACCTCGCAGACCTGCTGACGATCATCGCTGCGGTCAAGACGAGCGCGACCGGCATCCACCAGGTCGCCGACGCCACCGAGCTTGGCGAGGACCGCATCATCGACGTCGCCAACGCGGGCCTGTCCCGGCTGAAGAAGGCCCTCGGGACGCGGGCCACGAAGTTCGTCGCGGACCTCGCCAAGGCCAACAAGGGCCTGGCGTACGAAGCCGGCGGGGTCCTGACGCCCGGCCTGTACGCGACCAGCAACGGCCTGGTGCGGTTCGCGGAGCCCTCCACCGGGGGCGAGGCATACATCCCGCTCGGGCAGTCGAAGCGGCCTGCCGCGACGGCGGTACTCGAGGACGTCGCCGCGCGGTTCGGCTACACCCTCACCGCGCACGGCGTGACCGGCCCGATGCCCGTCGACGCCCGTCCCTCCGGTGGCGTGCAGGTCGTGGTGGTGAAGGAGGCCCCGCTGATCGGCCAGATGCCGGTGACCGTCACCTCCGGCGCGGGCGGCCGCGGCACTGCGCAGGAGATCGGCTCGGAGGTGATGCGGCGACTTCGTGCCGCGCAGCGAGGAGGCAAGCTCTGATGACGACCCTTGAGGACTACCAGCTCGACGTCGGCGGGGGCCTGGTGATCGGCTCGGGCACGCTGCTGCCCGTCGGTGAGATCACCGGCCTTGCCGCCCCCGAGCTGCGCACCGCTGACGTGGACAACCCCACCGAGGACGGCGGCTTCCCGGGCGTGGACCTGTACGGCACGCGGGGGGTGACGATCGAGGCCGGTATCCGCACCCCCGACGATCCGGCGGCCGCGCTGGACCTGCTGGCCCGCCTGCAGCAGGTCACCGACGCCGACGGCGTCCGCAAGACCGCGGGCGCTCTGGCGGTCCTGCGGGCGAAGTGGCCAGGGCGGGATGTCAAGCGCCTGTACGGCCGGTGGCGGCGCGTGGAGGCCCTGACCATGTCGCAGGCCGTCTACGGGTGGATTCCGCTCACCCTGGACTTCGCCGCGCTGGATCCGCGCTGGCACGCCGACGACTCGCAGTCGCTGGTGCTGCCGCTGGACATCTCCGACGACGACGAGGGCTTCACCGCACCGGTCACGGCGCCGATCACCACGGGGGTGTCCAACCCCGACGAGCGGCCCGGCTGGGTGGTCAACAACGGTGACCAGGCGGCGTGGCCCACGGTGCGGATCGACGGCCCTGTCACCAACCCGAAGGTGTGGGTGGTGCAGACCGGCCGGTACCTGGAGCTGCAGACCAGCCTCGCCGCCGGCGAGTGGATCGACATCGACACCCGGCCCGGCACGCGCTGGGTGCTGCGCAACGGGTCGGGCAACGCGGCCCCTGCCCTGACGGCGGGCAGCCGCATGGACCTGTTCCAGATCCCGCCCAAGAAGAGCGAGATCCGCTGGACCGCCTCCGACTACTCCAACACCTGCCGCCTGACCCTGTCGTGGCGCGACGCCTACACCGCCCTGTGAGGACACCCCGATGACGCTGATCCAGCCCCCGATGATGGTCAAGGGCGGCACCCACCCCGCCCGCACCATGCGCATGATGATCCGCGACCTGTCGCGCGGGTCCCAGGGCGTGACCGAGTACAACGACCTGAAGGTCTCCCAGCTGACCACGCCCGGTGCGGGCGTGCAGGTTGCCGACGGCTCCGGAGTGGTCCGGGGCGCGGCGCCGGGCCAGGGCTCCTACACGCAGTACAACGTGGGCTCCGCCACGGTGAACATCGCCCCGACCGGGGCGACCGGCCGCTTCGACATGGTGGTGCTGCGCGTGCTCGATCCCGAGTACGAGGGCAACCTGAACCCGGCCACCGACGACATCGGCTACTTCCACGTCGTGTCCAACGTCAGCAGCACCGCGACCCAGCCGCCGGCCGGAATGAGCGCGATCCCGCTGGCCCGCATCGCCATCCCGCCGAACACGGCCACCATCACCGACGCGATGATCACCGACCTGCGGGGCATCGCCAACCCGCGCCGGGACCGGCAGATCTACACCGCCTCCCCCAGCGGCGACCAAAACTGGGCGGGGAACAAGGACGGCACGTACGTGTCGTGGCCGCCGGCCGCCCGGTGGAACATCGCCGTGCCCGTGTGGGCGGTGCGGGCCCGCATCGTCTTCACCGTCGCCGCGGTGCAGGTCGTCTCGGGCAGCGTGTGGGGGCACGCGGCCTTCAAGCTGGGCAGCTCCCAGGGCCAGGGCGTCAACTACGACACCGGCCCGACGACCAGCGGCGACCGCTCCCAGCGCGTGCAGCTGATCTCCGCCGACACCATCACCGTGCCCGCCGCCATGCGCGGCACCACGCAGCTCCTGCAGGCCCTGGTCTCCCTGGACAGCGCGGAAGCCGGAACGCTGCAGGCGGACACGGCCACGACCGCGATCGCGGACGTGGAGTTCGAGGAGGGCGTGTTCTGACGTGCACTCCTACCGCTACCTGACGTGCCACGCGCTGTCGGGGCAGGTCCTGGCGTGGGACCTGCCGCTGTCGGATGTCGCCTACGGCCCGGAGCTGTCCGGGCCGGGGAGCCTGACGGCGACCCTCCAGCCGCACCTGGCGCACGTGCTGGGCACGATGGTCGACCCCGGCAACACGCTGATCTTCGCCGAGCGGGACTCCAAGCTGATGTGGGGCGGTCTGATCTGGCGGGCGGAGCCGGAGGCCGGGAAGTACCCGATCGAGGCCTCCGGGTTCACCTCGTACCTGGCGCGCCGCCACGACGTGCACGGCAACCTCAACGCGCGCGGCCCGTACACCTACGGCGACCCGTGCAAGGTGATGCGGGACGTGTGGGCGTACTGCCAGGAGCAGGCCGACGGCAACCTGGGCGTCCTCGTCGACGGCACCACCTCCAAGGCGAAGATCGGCACCCCGGCTGAGCCGTACTCCTCGGGCTGGTGGGAGACCCGCACCCTGGCGGACATGGTCGTCGACGCGGCTGGCGTCGACGGCGGCCCGGAGTGGACCGAGCACGTCGAGTGGGCCGGTGACGTGCCGCAGCGCCGGTTCCGTATCGGCTGGCCGCGCCTTGGTACCCGCCGTACGGACGTGTCGTTCACGACCGGTGTGAACGTGGCCGACCCGGAGCCGGTCCTCTACGACGGCGACACCTACGCGCAGGTCGTGGTGGCGCTCGGCTCCGGTGAGGGCCGGGCCCGGCTGCGCGCGATCGACGCGGTCCGTGACGGGCGGCTGCGCCTGGAGCAGGTGATGGACCTGCCCGCGGTGAAGGGTACGGACCAGCTCGCGGCGAAGGCCCGCACCGAGCGGATCGCCCGCCAGATCCGGGGCGACGTGCAGCGGCTCGACATCATCGACCACCCCGCGGCCCGCTTCGGGTCGTTCGGGGTGGGCGACGACGTGTGGGTGCAGGTCCACGACCAGTGGACCGACTACGACGGTTGGGCGCGAGTGACCGGCTGGACGCTCACGCCGGCGCAGGGGGACCAGCAGGAGCGGATGACGGTGCGCCTGGCGCGCGCCGACTCCTTCACTTACGGAGGCTGACCCTTGGCTGACACTCTCGCCGTTCTGGCGGGCAGGATCGCCGACCTGGAGCGGCTGGTGCGGGATCTGTCCCGCACCAGTCGCCTGGCGAACTCCTCGATCGAGAACGGCGCCATCGCCGTGTACGACAACGCCGGCACCGTGCGCGGCAGCATCGGCTTGCAGCCGGACGGCACGCTCGCGGTCGCGGCCGTCAACGGCCCCACCCCACCCATACCGGGCCCGCCCACGGTCGCCAGCGTTCTCGGCGGTGTCGCCGTGGGCTGGAACGGCGCATTCGCCGACGGCAGCCAGGCCCCGGCCGACTTCGCCTACGTCGAGGTGCACTTCTCGACCGCACCGGACTTCCCCGACGACGGCACCCTGTTCTCCGCGTTCTACTCCACCTCCGGCGGCTCGCTGACCGTGCCGACGGACAGCCCGCTGTGGGTGCGCCTCGTGTGCGTCACCACCTCCGGTGCCGCCTCCGAGCCGTCGGCCTCTGCGGGACCGGCCGGGCCTGCCCCCGTGGTCGCCCAGGCCGTGCTCGACGGCATCATCGACGAACTCGCCCTCGTCGACGGCGCGGTCAGCGCAGCGAAGATCGAGGCCGGGGCGGTCGGCAGCGTCGCCCTGGCCGGCAATGCCGTCCAAGAGGAGCACCTGCACGACGCGGCCGTCTCGACGGGCAAGCTCGCGGACGGTGCGGTGAGCTCCGGGAAGATCGCCGCTGACGCCGTGACCACCAGGGAGCTCGCCGCTGGCGCGGTCACCGCGGTGGAGCTCGCGGCGGGTGCGGTCACGGCAGACAAGCTGACCGTGGTCGGCAGCTCCAACATCCTGCCCGACCCCAGCTTCGAGGGCGCCGTCACCGCGGCGGCCGCTGCCGCCCGCCCGGGGTGGTCGGTCGACACCATCGGCAACGGCTCACCGAAGTCGCTCAAGGTCGATGCCACCGCGGCGACCGCGACCGCCAAGAACCTGACCCTGACCTCGTTCGCGGTCCTGCCGGGTGACCAGCTGTACCTGGCCATCGACTACATGGCCTCGGCGAACTGGGCAGGCCAGTCCTTGAAGTTCTACGCGGGCTGGATCGACGCCTCGGGCAGCATGTTCTCCTGGGGCACGGTCGTGGTGGCATCGCCCGTCCTCGGGCCGACCTGGCAGCGCGCCTCGGGGACCGTCACTGCGCCGCCGGGGGCCCTTCGGGCGGCCATCGTCGTGGAGACCTTCAACAGCACCGCAGGCACGGTGTGGTGGGACAACGCGGCGGTCCGTCCAGTCCTGCCTGGTGTGATGATCGCCGACGGGGCGATCACCACCCCGAAGCTCGTCGCCGGATCCATCAACGGTGACCGGCTCGCGGTCGGCACTGTGGCTGCCGACCGGATCGCGGCCAACAGCATCACCGCCGCCCAGATCAAGGCCCTTGGCGTTACATCCGATGTGCTCGCCGCCAATGCGGTCACGGCGTCGAAGATTGCAGCGGGTTCCATCGACGCCACGCACATCAAGGCCCTGGCGATCACCGCAGCCCTGCTGGCGGCGGACGCCGTCGACGGCAAGACCGTCACCGGCGCGAAGGTTCGCACTGCCGCTTCCGGGCAGCGCGTGGAGATGGTCCCGGCGACGCCTTTGGGCAACGACAACGGCGACGGAGTCATCACGTACCCGCCGGGCGTCGTCTGGTACTCCGGCCTCGCCGAAGAGGTCTCCCCGGGAGTTCTGCAGCAGTACCTCGCGCACGGCGAGTTCCGCCGCATCCCCACCGTGGAGCTGTGGACGGCCGACGCGGGGAACGGCCGCGCCCAGCTCAACATGAGGGCGGGCGAGCCCGGCGGGGCCATCCCGCGCGTGGACCTCATGGCCGGTGCCTTCTTCATGACGCTGCTGGACGGCAGCTTCTACGTCGGCGACTACTCGGGCGAGACGCCCAGCATCGGCCTGGACTCCACCGGGTTCACCATCAACGGCGCCGGCTTGTCCGTCATCAGGGACTGGACGACCCCGGCCCTGGCCACCGGGTACAGCAACAACGGCAACTCCAACGGGACCCTGCAGTATCGGGTGATCAACCTGCTGGGCACGAGGTTCGTTCAGTGGCGTGGCGGCCTGACCATGACCTACACCGCCGGGGCCCTGCCCAATGGGGCGAACCCGTTCTCGGCCGCGCTGCCCACGAACGCCCGGCCGGCCTCGCGGCGCACCGTCACCGCGGCCGCGTCACTGTCGGCGTCCATCAAGCCGTCCTTGAAGATCGACTTCGACAGCGACGGCACCGTGGGCATCGTCGGCCCGAACTCCACCGACATGCCGCCGTGGCTGTCGTTCAACGGCGTCCAATACAGCTTGTGACAGGGAAGGAGAGCACACCATGGCACGTCAGGTGACGATCGTCGGCCCGGACCCGTCCGGCTTCTCGTGGACGTGCGGTCAGTGCGGCGAGACTGGCACGGAGGCCACCAGCGAGGAGGCCATGGCCGCGTTCAACGAGCACTGGGACAGCGCGGTCATCCCACCGGTCGACCCGTGGATCGGGACCGTCCTGGACGCCGGTCAGGGCCTGGCGGACGCCGCCGGCGAGGGACCGGCCGCCAACGCGTGGCTGCAGGCCCTCGGCGCGGTCCCGACCGCCGTGGCGGCCGCGTGGCGGGACCCGGGCAACGTCCACCCCGCCGACTGACGAGGCGTCGCCCCGTGCCCGTAAGATCGAGTACGGCGCGGGGCACGCCAACCTAGGAGTGTGCGGTGACCCAGCCGCCGAGCGCCGAGCCCACCCTGTGGGAGCTGCACCGCACACTGCAGCAACTCCGCGAAGACCAGAGCGACGGCATCAAGCAGCTCCGTGACGACCTGCGCGGCGACCTCGCGGCGCAGGGCCTGCGCTTCGAGCAGATGGTCACCAAGGACGTCTACCAGGCCGACCAGCGACTGGTGATCCAGCGGATCCAGGCTCTCGAAGAGGGGCTGGCGGCCGCGATCCGGCAGCGCGAGGCCGACCAGCAGCAGGCCGCCAACACCCGCAAGTGGCTGGTGGCGGTGTTCGTCGCCCCGTTCCTGCTGGGCCTGGTGCAGCTGTGGCTCACCAGCAGGATCGGCGCAGGCCCGTAAGGGCCTGCGCCCGTCACAGCACCATCCGTCCGGCGCGGGGGAGAAGCACCGGGCAACGACATGATCAAAGCCATCGACATCAGCTCACTGCAGCCCCACCCGAACCTCGACGGCGTCGACGTCGTCATCATCAAGGCGTCCGAGGGCCGCACCTACGCCAACCCCGAGCGGGTCCAGCAGGCCAAGGCGGCGCGCGCCAAGGGCAAGCCGATCGGCTGGTACCACTTCCTGTGGCCCGGGAACATCCAGGCCCAGGCCGAGTACTTCATCCGCTGCGCCAACCCCAAGGACGGCGACGTCCTCGCGTGCGACTGGGAGACGACCACCTCGGGGACCCGCCCGTCGTGCGCGGACAAGGACGCGTTCCTCGCCGCGGTGAAGAAGCTGCGCCCGCGCCTGCGGGTGATCCTCTACTGCAACCTCGACTACTGGAAGAACCGCGACACCACCGGGAAGTGCGGCGACGGCCTGTGGATCGCCGACCCGAACGCCCCGGCCGGCCACCCGCGCATCCAGCACTCGTGGGTGATCCACCAGTACGGGATCAAGAACCACACCGACGTCAACGTCTGCCACTTCGACTCGGTCGCCGACTGGAAGAAGTGGGCGGGCGTGCCCGCGACGCCCAAGCCGCCGGCGACGCCGAAGCCGCCCGCCTCCAAGCCGTACGTGCCGCCGGCGTTCCCCGTCGGCCTGGCCCCGGGCAAGTCGCGGCCGTCGGCGAAGCCCCTGCAGAGGGCCCTGCGCGCGGCCAAGTTCCTGACCATCAGCGATGCGGACCTGTCCGACCACTACGGGACGCGCACCGAGGGCGGCGTGCGCAAGTTCTTCGCCGCGCACCCGCAGTTCCGCGCCAAGGGCAAGCCCAAAGACTCGGCGATCGGGCCGAAGGGCTGGGCCTACCTGCACAACCTCGCCTACGGCCGGAAGTGACAGCCGTGGACGCCGCCGACGTCATCCGCCGGTTCACCTTCCACCCGGCCGTCACCGACAAGCGCCGCCAAGCCCACGAGGACGTCCGGTCCGGATGCCTGGAACTGGCGCTGATGCTCCACAACGAGCTTCCCTCCGGCGCGGAGAAGCAGGCGGCCCTGTACCGCCTGGAAGAGGTCATGTTCTGGGCGAACGCCGCGATCGCCCGCCAACCCAAGGAGTCCCCGTGAACCTGTTCGTGTCCCTCATCCGCACCGGCGTCCCGGCACTGGTGGCCTGGCTGGTGGCGCTGGCCGCCCGGTACGGCCTCGACCTGGACGCGCAGGCCCTGGCCGGGGTGCTGACCCCGCTGGCCGCGTTCTGCTACTACGCGGTGTTCCGCCTGGCCGAGCAGTACGTGTCGCCGAAGTTCGGGTGGCTGCTGGGCTACGCCCGGCCGCCACAGTACGACCTCGCCGCGTAGCCCGGCCGGCGCAGAAAGACCAAGACCCCCACCGCGTGCGGTGGGGGTCTCGACCTCTTGGAGCCCCAAGCGTAGCAGTCGGCGAAATCACCCACTTGGGGTCCGATCAGCCGCCTACGCTTCAGGTTGTGACAATGGAAGAGATCAACGTGTTGGCCTCGTCGCTCAGCGCCCTCGCCACGGCGGGGGCCCTCTGGGTCGGCATCAGGGTGCTGCGCAACGATCACAGGGCGAACGCCGAGCGCCTGGTGGAGGAGCGCCGTAAGTACGCGGGGATGGTCTCTGCCTGGGGCGAACTGGTGGAGGTACTGGATCACTCGATGCCTTACCCCCGCCAGGACCTCACGTACTTCGTGCAGAACAACAGCGACAGCCCGGTCTTCGAAGTGGCCGTCTACATGCCGGAGACATACGGAGAGCCGCGCGGCAATATCGCGATCGGGATGGTCGCCCCCCAGTCCAAAGCCAACTGTCTGGGCGGGCACGGGATTGGTGGCGAGTTCTTGCAGCCCGCCCCTGTGCCGATCTTCTTCAGCGACGTCGCCGGCGTTCGATGGGTCCGCGATGGCCGCGGGACCCTCTACGAGTGGACCGAGGACATCGAGCGGCGTCTCTCGGACGAGTCCGGCGTCGTTGGAGACGCGCCCCGGACGACGCTTCCGAGGCGGGCTCCGTCTCCCCAGCTGGACAGTTAGCGCCCAGGAGCCCTCACCCACACTGGTTGTAATCTAGAGGCATACGTGAGGGAGAGGAGGGGGTCGGCGGTGTCCAAGAAGCCGTTCCTGGTCGGCCGGCAGGAGTTCGCCGCGCTGTACGGGGTGAAGGCGACGCAGGTCACGCAGTGGGTGGGGCGAGGCGTGCTCGGCTACGAGCACGCGGTGATCGTGTCGGGGTCGCCGTACTGGCTGCTGTCGTTCGCGCAGGGGTACGGTCAGGCGCAGCCTCGACCCAAGGAGCTGGACCGGCGCGTCCTGCACCAGCTGGTGGCCGCGCAGGAGCCCGGCGTGTGGGCGAGCAGCGTGAAGGAAGTGCCGCCGCTGCTGGGTCTGCAGGAGACGACGCAGCTGTTCGGTCTGTCCAGCCAGCAGAACCTGTCGGCGGTGGTGCGGCAGGGCCGGTTCGCGCCGGCGGACTACCAGCTGTCGGGGTCGCCGCTGTGGCTCCTGGACACGCTCATCGAGGCCGCCCCGGACCTGCGGGCAAAGTCCCGCTCCGTGATGTGGGCGATCGTGCCGCAGATCGAGGCGGCGCTGCGGCAGGGCCGCTACGACGGTCCCGGCTCGTCGATCGTGCCGCGTGGGCTCGCCGCGAAGGCCGTCTGACCTGCGGAAAGTCACTCGACACCGACCCCCGAAGAGGCTAAAATAAGAGCAGCGGCGCCGGATGGCGCCGCTGCCCTTTGTCTTTGGAGGAGCGATGCGCGACATCGCAGTTACGGCCCGCTCGCCGACCGCTGGGTCGGGCCTTCGGTGCAGTGCGCTGGTTGATCATGTTGGACCCTTCGTGAAAGATGTGCCACACCATTCGGATGGTTTCCGCACTTCGGGGGTCCTGTGCCCGTTCATCAGCAGCAACTGCCCGGCCTGGACGACATCCAGCTGGTCCAGCAGCCCGCCGTCGAACCCGGCCAGTCCATCCAGGAGCGGTTCGAGGCGTTCAACGACCTCAACCCGTGGGTGCTGCAGCAGCTGGAGGCGCTGGCCGGCGACTGCGTCGCCAAGGGGTTCCGCCGCGTCGGCATCGGGATGCTTTTCGAGCTCCTGCGCTGGCGCTACGGCGAAGCCACCCGAGGCGATGTCTTCCGGCTCAACAACAACTTCCGGTCGCGCTACGTGCGGCTCCTGATCGAACGCCGCCCCGAGTGGGC
Source organism: Streptomyces sp. NPDC026673 (assembly GCF_040638135.1). NCBI lineage: Bacteria > Bacillati > Actinomycetota > Actinomycetes > Kitasatosporales > Streptomycetaceae > Streptomyces > Streptomyces sp. NPDC026673. The sequence goes on from NZ_JBEZXR010000038.1 coordinate 34,557, forward strand.
GGCCCTGTTCGAGACCCGGACCCTGCGCGCCGAATGAGACCAACGACCTCTTGGAGCAGCCCTGATGGGCATCAAGTTGAAGACCCGCAAGCCAACCGGCGTCGTGCCGTGGCCACTCATCCTCATCGAAGGTGAGGAGGGCAGCGGCAAGACCTACAGCGCCGCCGAGTTCTCCGCCTCGAAGCGCATCGGCCAGATGTACTGGGTCGACCTGGCGGAGGGCAGCGCCGACGAGTACGCGGCGATCCCCGGTGCCGACTACGAGATCATCGACCACGACGGCACCTACCGCGACATCCTGGAGCAGATCCGGGCCGTGTACCTGGAAGCCCGGCGGGCCGCGGCCGCCGGCGAACCGCCCGTGGTGCTGTCCGTCGACTCCGGCACCTCGCTGTGGCGGATGCTCAAGACCTGGACCAGCGAGCGGGCCCGGCGAGGCAAGAGCAACTCCCAGCGCCTGCAGGAGGACCCGGACGCCGCGATCGACGTCGGCATGAACCTGTGGAACGACGCCACCGAGCGGTGGATGGAGGTCATCCACCTCCTGCAGACCTTCCCGGGTATCGCCATCATCACCGCCCGCGGCAAGCAGATCACCGCCATCGACGAGGGCGGCAACCCCGTCAAGGACAACCGCGGCCGCGTGCTGCGCGAGTGGAAGGTCCAGGCGCAGAAGGACCTGGCGTTCGACTGCTCGGTGTGGGTGCGGATGCGCCGCGGCCGCGTCCCGCAGGTCATCAAGGCCCGCTCGCTGCAGCTGCGCGTCGAGGACCGCAAGCCGCTGGACCTGCCGGACTTCTCCATCGAGGACCTGGTCTTCAACCGGCTCGGCTGCTCGGTGGATTCCCAGCCCCGCCAGATGCCCGCCCTGGTCGGCGACCGGGTGCAGGCGTGGCTGAACGACAACGACGTGGAGGACCTGCGCGACGTCGAGAAGCTGCGCGAGCTGTGGTGGGACGCGGCCGCCGACGACGCCGGCCTGACCCGCAACGAGGTCGTTTCGATCCGCGCCGCGATCGAGCGGAAAGTCGCCGAGCTCGAGAACCCGCGCACCGAGATGGGCCAGGGACCGGTGAGCGATGCCGAGCGGCTGCGGGCCGCCGTCGAGCGCGGGGACGAAGAGGGCGACGAGGAGCCCGACGACGATCCCGACCCGGACCGTCGCCCCGTCCGCAAGGCCCCCGCCAAGCGCGCCGCCGCCAAGCGCACCACCAAGCGCACGACCGCCAAGCCGGCCGCCGCCCGCTCCTGACCTGCCCCCGCGGGCCGGGCTCGACGGCCCGGCCCGCCCCACGACCTTGGAGTACCTGATGACCGCACAGCCTGTGGAGTTCACGACCACACCGTCCCTGTGGACAGCCGCGCACGATGTCGACGCCAGACGGCCGCGCTCCCTGCAGCGGCAGCTCGGCGCCTCGGACACGGTGTGCGAGCGCCGCGCCGCCTACATCGTGGCCGGGACCGCCCCGACCGACGAGTCCGACAAGCGCGCCGCGATCCTGGGCACCTACATCCACGAAGGCTTGCTGGGCGCGGCCCGCACCGAGTACGGCTGGCTGGTGGAGCGCGCCGTCGGCGACGACACCATCCGTGGCCACATCGACGCGGTGCAGCTCGACGCGGCGACCGCCGCCCGCGTTCCCGCCCGCCACCGCCCCAAGGTGGTGGCCGCCAACGGGGTGACCGTGGAGGACGTCAAGACCAAGACGACGTTCCTGTGGGACAAGGTGCGCCGCTACGGGCCCACCGCCGCCGAGCTGCGCCAGGTGTACCTGTACGCGGACCTGCTGCGCACCGTCGGCTTCGAGGACGTGCGCGGCCAGCGGTACCTGGCCAAGCTCGGCCCGCTGGAGGTCGCCCGGATCCGCTTCCGCTTCGTCAACCGCGACAACGGCGAGGAGCACATCGAGGAGTTCGCGTTCGACCCGATGGAGGCCACCCGCGCCCGCTGGTGGGTTCAGCGGGTACGCGAGCTCAACAGCCCGGAGGAGGCGCGCCGCGACTTCGACGGGCCGGGCGTGGACGCCATGTGCGACTACTGCCCGTTCGTCACCGCCTGCTGGGGTCTGCCTAACCCGCCCGGAACGCCCGTGCAGACGGTGCTCATCCACGATGACGCCGACCGCGCCCAGGCCCTCGCCGACTACGTGCGCGGGCACGAGCTGGAGACCGAGGGCAAGAAGGTCAAGAAGCTCGCCCGCGCGAAGATCGACACCTCGCTGGCGGGCGTCTACGGCGGCAACGAGCTCGCGTGGGGCGGCAACAACGCCAAGTGGGACGTCGACCTGCAGGCGATGGTCGACGTGCACGAGGAGGCGGGCCTGACGGTGCCGATGGTCCCCGACGAGAAGCGCATGGTCGACAACCTCAAGGCGGCGGGCCTGGCCGTCCCAGAGAAGCGCAGCGCCCAGACCACGCCCAGGACCATCATCGTGCGGCCTTTCAAGGCCTGATCGGACTGTCGCCGCCCGCCCCGCTTGCCGGGGGGTGGGCGGCGGCGCCCGTGGAGGGAACTTCCGTTGTCCATTCACCTGATGGTCGTCGCCGCGTACCTGCCCGAGGACGTGGTGAACCAGGGCCAGAAGCTGGCCCTGATGAAGATCTGCGACTCGGCCGACGACGAAACGCGCATCTCCCGGCCGGGTCACCGCCGGCTGCGCGCGTGGACCGGCGTGGGGGAGAAGCGCACGATGACCATCGTCACCGAGCTGGTCGCCAAGGGCCTCATAGAGCGCCTGGAGGTCGGCAAGGCGGGCCGCCGTGCCACCTACCGGGTCTTCCCCCTGGGAGTCCCCCCGATCCCGTCCAACGACGACCTGGACGCCCGCTTCGCGGCGCTCGACGCGGCACCGAAGAACCCGCGCAAGGCGCGGTCGGGCGTCACTCGCGCGGCCCCGTCGAAGCCCGCGATGACGCACGAGGACATCGACGCACGGGCGTTGGCGGCCGGCGAGGGCGTGAGAGAGGCAGGGTTCCACGCGTGGAACCCTGATGAGGAGCCGGGCAGGGTTCCACCGGTGGAACCCAGTGGGTTCCACGGCGGGAACCCTGTGGGTTCCACGGGTGGAACCCCTTCTTTTCCTAGTCCTTCCTCTGTCCTTCCTTCCCCCCTACCCCCGCGGCTGACGCCGCAGGGGAGTCTCGCGGCTGCCCCAAGCACGCCGTTCCGGCTGCCAGTTGTCGCGGATGCGGAACCAACCCGCGCGCTGCGCGGGCCGCTGGCGAGCGCCAGCAGGCGGAGACGGATCGGCTGGCCCAGCAGGACTGGCTGCGCGGCTTCCAGGCGGACCTGAACGCGGCGCGACAGGCCGCGCACGAGCGACCGGGGGATGTGGAGGCGGCCCGGACGCTGGCCCGGCAGCTGGCCCGCCAGGGCCGCGAGAGGGTCCGCGACGGCGATCCCCCCGGAAAAAAATCTTGACCCCCATACGCAAGAAGGTAGAATAAGAGCAGCAGGGGGAGGGCGGAACGGGCCCACCCCACGACAGCGCAAGGAGAACCATATGAACCAGCAGCCGGCCGTCCACTACCTCGACGGCGACACCCGCGACGCGTACGACGCGACCCAGTGCCGCGACGGCATCCGCGACGGCGACGTCCTGGTCGTCGAGTCCGCGAAGGTGGTCGGGTTCCTCGACGCCGCCTGGCCGGTCGCCATCACCGAGGCGCACGGCGAGTTCCACGGCAACGGCACGGCGATCGAAGCCGCCCCCCGGTACGCCGACGGCCGCTACGCGGCCAGCATCGAGCGCGCCCGGCAGGTCGCCGTCGCGCTCGGCTTCCCGCTGGCCGTCGACGTTCACACGGCCTGACCCCCCGGCCCGGGCGGCGGGCAACACCGCCGCCCGGGCCAAGGTGTGCCACACCCTTGGATCGATCCACACCTCTTGGAGGTACCGTATGGGTCACCTGCCCACCCCGCGCAGCGAGGGCAAGGACCAGCTGGTCCTGGACTCCGCCGCGCAGGCCATCCCCGTCCTGATCGGCCTGGCCCACGCCTGGCGCGAGGAACCGAAGGCCGTCGACTCCCTGCTCGCCGATATCGCCGACCGCGACGACCAGGCCCGCGCCGAGGCGTACCTGGACGGCCTCGGCAGCGCCGAGCACGTTCGCGACCAGCTCGCCGACCAGCTCCTCGCCCGCGCCGGCGGCGCCCAGTTCTGGCTGGACCGCGCAAACGACCGCCACGCCGCCCACCAGGCGCGCCGGATCGCCGAGGAAGCCCGCCGACTGGCCGACCGCCTCGATCGGCACGCCAACCTGCTCACGCTGCAGGTGGAGAAGGCCGAGCGGGAGCGCGCGGCCCGCGACGCGGCCGAAATGGCGCACCTGCGGGGCGTGATCAAGGCGGCGGGGCTGTCCGCCGACTGCAAGCACTGCAGTTGCTGGGGGCACCACGCCAACGGCCTGCCGTGCCACCTGGGATGCGGCACCCCCGGTCACGCCATGACCGAGACCCTGCAGCCCGCACACGCGGGTTGACGTCGACCGAGCCGGGTGGGCGGAACGAAACCCCGCCCCCCGGTTCTGAAATGTGCCACAACTCTGTACGGTACGACTCACCTCTTGGAGATCATGATGAACCTTGCACCCCCTCCCGACCACGGCCGCACCGGCCAGCGCGAATGGCAGGCGCTGTGGCGGCAGTACGAGACCGTCACCCTGCCCCTGCGCGCGTCCGGGCTCCCCTGTGACATCGAGACCGCCGGCAGCCAGTACGTCATCTACGTCAACCTGCCCGACGGCTCGCACCTGTCCGTCTCCGACGAGCACGAGCTGCCCACCCGCCTCGCTGACGTCAACGGCTGGCGGATCGTGCGCGGTCACGAGGACAGCCCGAACCATGACGGCCTGGTCTACGACTCCACCGCCGAAGGCGAGCACAGCCAGCACGGCGCCGACGTCGTCACGATGCTCGCCGCCATCGCCCTCCACCTGAAGGCACTGCCCGACGCGGACACCCAGAGCGCCGGAGCCGCACTCGGCGAGCTGCTGCTGGTGAACGCGCAGCGGTTCGCCGTCAGCTTCGTCGGCGTCAACGGCCAGCACATCGGCAGCGGCCGAGTCCTCACCGGCCCCTTCGACAGCCGCGAGCAGGCCGTCAAGGAGTACGGCTGGCAGACCCACCTCCTCCAGGACGACGGCTGGCAGATGGTCCACGAGCAGGGCGGCACCGAGTGGCCCCTGACGGTCTGGGTGCGCCGCGGCGTGCTGCAGGCGGTCTTCGTCAGCCGCCAGCCCCTCCTGTGACCCCCGCCCGCGCCTGACCCCCGCGGCCCCGCGCCACCACGGCGCGGGGCCGCCCGACCTCTTGGAGAACACCGTGTTGAGCACCCTGCCCCGCGACGTCGACCTGACGTTCAACGACCTCCTCGCCGGCGCCGGCGGATCCTCCTCCGGCCTTGTCGAGGCCGGTTGGAAGGGCAAGTTGGCCATGAACCACTGGCAGACCGCGATGGACAGCCACGCCGCGAACCACCCGACCATCGAGCACCTGACAGCCGACGTCACCGGCTACCCGATGCGCTTCCTTCCCCGCGCCCTGCTGCTGTGGGCGTCGATCATCTGCACCGAGGTGTCCCCGGCCGGCGGCCGCGTTCACCCCACCGACCAGATCGACCTGTTCCAGGTCCTCGAGCAGCTCGGCGACGAGGACGACGCCGAGTCGTGGCAGGCCCTGACACCCGATGCGTTCGAGCGGACCCGGGCCACCGCCTGGTGCGTGGTGCGCGCCTGCGAGGCCAAGCGGTTCCCGTACGTGGTGATCGAGAACGTCGTCGAGTTCGCCCAGTGCTGGGTGCTGTTCAAGACCTGGGTCAAGGCCATGACGGAGCTCGGCTACGAGCAGCCCCAGATCATGTGCGCCACCTCCGCGCACGTCGGCGACAACGACAACCTGCGAGCCCCGCAGTGGCGCGACCGGATCTACATCGTCTTCCGCCTCAAGGGCATGCCCAAGCCGGACCTGGAGCCCCGCCCGCTCGCCCACTGCTTCGAGTGCGGCAAGGACGTCCGCGCGAAGAAGGCGTGGTTCGTCCACGGGGTCCGCATCGGGAAGTACCTGCGGGACTACAACTACCGCTGCCCCAGCACGCGGTGCCGTCACGCCGAGGTCGAGCCGTACGTGCGCCCGGCCGCCTCCGTCATCAACTGGGACGACCTCGGGCAGCGCATCGGCGACCGCAGGAAGCCCCTGGCGGACACCACCATGGACCGCATCCGGGCCGGCCTTACCAAGTTCCCTCACACGCCCAGCTCGATCACCCTCAACCACGGCAAGGACGGCACCGACCGGGCCTACGCGGTGGCCGACCGGCCGTTCTCCACCCGCACCATCAAGCAGGGCGACGCGCTGCTCGTCCCGACCGGCGGCAGCTGGAACACCGCGGCGAGCGACGTCGCCGACCCGATGCGCACCCGGCTCACCCGCGAGAGCGAGGCACTGGTCACGGTCGACCCCGAGCCGTTCGTGATCACCTACCGCAACAACGCCAACCCGGCACTGGCCACCGACCCGGTCACCTCCGTCACCGCGCAGGGCAACCATCACGCCCTGATCGTCCCCGGCGCTGCGGTGCCGCCCGAGCTGCGCAACACGCTGGTCATCCCCTACCGCAAGGCCGCCGTCAAGACGGTTGGCCAGCCCGTTCACACACTGTCCACTCGCGACTCGGCCGCCCTCCTTCACAGCGCGCCAGCGGTCGAGGAGTGCCGCTTCCGGATGCTCAAGCCCCGCGAGCAGCTGGGAGCCCAGCGGTTCGAAACCCGGTACATCGTCATCGGCACCCAGGCCGAGCAGACGATGCAGGCCGGGAACGCGGTCAGCGTCAACGTCGCCCGGCACATCGGCGAAGCCATCAAGGCCGCCCTGTGACCGACTGGACCGACATCGCGCCGTGCCGCGGCATGGACGGCTTCACCGTCAACGAGGACGAGTGGCAGCACGGGGACGACCTCATGGATCTGTGCGAGCCGCAGCTCCCCACCTGCGGGCCGTGCCCGTTCCGCGCCGAGTGCATCGCTCTGATCAAGCCGGCCCAGGCCAAGTTCGACGGCATCGCCGGCGGACGCCTGTGGTGCAACGGCGAGGTCATCACCGCCCTCGACGACGTCGACGTGGAGGAGCTGGCCGAGCCGAAGCTGCGCGCGTCCTGCGGCACCGAGGCCGGAGCCGGGGACCACAAGCGCCACGGCGAACGCCCCTGCCCCTCCTGCCGCCAGGCCGCCCGCGAGATGACCGCACGCCGCAACGAGCGCAAGGCCAAGGAGCCCAAGCAGTTGCAGATCGACTTCGCCACCACCACCTGACCGACCCGCCCGCCCCCTCCCGGGGGCGGGCCCCACCCCGCCCCTGGAGGGACCATGCCCCACCCGACGACCTCGCTGCGGCAGGTCCTGCAGCCGCTGCACGCCGAGACCGCCCCGGCGGGCGTGCGGTGATCCGCACCAGGGGCCGCGCCTGCACCGGCAAGCGCCGCCACGACACCAAGGAGCAGGCCGAGGACCACCGGCAGCGGCTCGTCGACCGGGGCGGCGTCCGCCTGGCCATCTACCGGTGCCGCAACCGCGACTGCCGCGGCTGGCACGTCGGCCACCTCCCCAAGCCCCGCACCTGACCCGTCACACCCTTCGGGAGACACCCATGGACCACATCACCACCCTCGCCACCCGCCTCGGCGAGCGCGCCGCCGGATCGTGGCAGGAGGAGGCAGCCGTGTGGCTGCTGGGCTCGCACGGCCACTGGCTGCCCGAGCTGGAGCGCACCCAGCTGGTCATCGCCGACGCCGACGGCCAGTCCCGCATCGCCTGGCGGCAGGTGGCCGCCGCATGCCTGTCCGCCGGCGACGGCCCGCTGATCGGCACCCTGTCGGAATGGCAGGTCCTGCGCCTGGCCTGCGTGCTGACCGGACGCCACGCCCTGTCGCTGGCCAACCTCTCCGCACTCGACGAGCCGAACAAACGCCTCGCCCTGCACGCGATGGCATGGGCGGCCGGAGGCCGCGCATGGGCCGCCAGCCTCGGCCTGCTGCCGCCCGCACCGCACCCCGCCTCCGCCTGACCCCACCCCTGATCCGGGCCGCGCCCGCGGTGACGCCCCCGCGGGCGCGGCCCTCCAGCCCCACCACTTCAAGGAGCAGAGCACCAGTGGACACCTCCCGCCGCGCCGAACTCGTCATCGAAGCCCTCCGGTACGCCGTCGACCTCGGCTTCAGCGAGGCCTCGGTACGCATGGGCGAGATCGCCGCGCACAGCACCGGCAACCAGATGTACGGCGTGTGCTGCGCACTTGCCGAGTCAGGCCGCCAGACCCTGATCCGCATGTACGGGCACCCGGGCCCCGAGCTGCTGTGGGCGCTGATCGCCCCGGACCCGGCCGACGGCGAGCCCGGCGACCCGGCGCGCACCTTCTCTCTGCAGTTCATCTCGGCCTTCGCCAACGGGGACCTGAAGACCTGCGAGGCCCTGTACGTGGCGGCCGCCAAGGGCAGCGCCGACGACTACGCGCACGCGCTGATCGCCTTGCTCGGCGACGTCGCCAACCTGGCCCGCATCGAGCGGGAGGAGCCGGCCGCCGACCAGGAGGCGGCCCCCAGCCACCCGCACTGACTCTCCAAGCCGGGCCGCGCCCGCGGTGAGCGCCCCCGCGGGCGCGGCCCTCTCAACCGAAGACAAGGAGCCCACCCGTGCAGGCAGCCCTGCTCACGGCCGGCCGGTCCCCGCTGGTGATCGGCGTGGACCCGTCGCTGACGTGCACCGGCATCGCCGGTGACGGCTGGGCGGATGCGCTGCGGCCCAAGAAGCTGCGCGGGCACCCGCGGCTGCAGTGGCTGCGCGACGAGGTCCGCGAGCGCACCCGGGCGGCCGACCTGGTCCTCATCGAGGGCGCGGCGTACGGACGCGGCGGGCAGGCCGGGCACCACGAGCTCGCGGGCCTGTGGTGGCACCTCACGCAGGACTGGTGGGAGCGGGGCATCCCGTACGTGGTGGTGAACCCGCACTCGCGCACCATCTACGCCACCGGCAGCGCCAACCCCGCCAAGGACCACCCGAGAGCGAAGCGGGCCCGCATCGCCAAGGGCATGGTGCGCGACGCCGTGGCGCAGCGGTACGGCATCGAGTGCGAGGGCCCGGGCCGCTACGACCAGGCGGACGCGTTCATCCTCGCCGCGATGGGCCTGCACTGGGCGGGCTGGCCGCTGGCCGAGGTTCCGGAGACGCACAGCAGGGCTCTGGAAGCCGTGCCGTGGCCCGAGCCTGAACCGGGCCAGCAAGCCTCTGACCTGCGGAGACGTGAAAAAAATGGTTGACGTGGCGAGGTGGGCAGGTAGAATAAGAGGGATCAGCGGGGGGAAGGGCCCCCCGACGTACCGACAGGGAGGCGCGCGATGAAGGACACCGAAGCCCGTACGGCCGAACCGGTCGACGGCGAGTTCGAGGACTCGACGTTCGGCCGCTGGCTGGCGGAGCGGGCGGCCGACGGCATCCGCACGGCCGCCGGCGCCTGACGTCACCGCAGGGCCCGCGAGGGAGCGGCCGACGCGCCGCTCCCTCCTCGCATGTGCCACAACGTTCAGCCGACCATCAAGCCTCTTGGAGTGAGCCTTGTTCGCACCCGTCACCGACGTGACCGACCGCCTCGCCGGCCCGTACACCCTCGGCGCCAGCGAGTTCACCGATCGCCTCGCCGACGCCCTTGACGCCCCGCACCTCGTGCGCCTGCTCATGGAGCGGTTCGGCTTCGGCACCGAGCCCGCCGCGCAGGCCGCGACCGCGGTCACCGCCGCCCTTCACGAGACCTGGCAGGGCATGGCGTACGGCGAGGACTACGCCACCTGGATCCGCCGCATGCCCGAGACGCTGCTCAAGTGCTTCGTCGACCTGGCCGTCCGCGCCGAGGACAACGAGCTGACCGCCGAGCACGAGCTGCGCGTGGCGCGGCAGATGCTCGCCGAGCTGGCCATCGTCATCCGCCACCGCTGACCCACACCGGGGGCCGCCACCACGGCGGCCCCCGGCATGTGCCACAACCCTCAACCCGGAGGAACCCTTGCTGTCCAACGTCATCGACTCGCTGACCGCCAACCTCGGCGAGCGATTCGAGCAGGGCGTCTCGCGCGTCGGCGACAACCTCTACGTCTGCTTCGCCGACGACCCCCGCGTCCTGAAGGTCATCGTCAGCCCGACCGCGCCCAGTGAGCTGCGCATCACGCTCGTGGCCGTCGACCCGCAGCACGGCCCGATCGACCAGGCCAGCTTCATCCACACCCGCTCGCAGAACCTCACCGCCTGCCTGGAGCCGCTCGACGCGTTCCTGGCCGTCTGGTTCGACTGACCCCTCCCCGCCAGGGGGCCGCCACCACGGCGGCCCCCGGCCCCACCCATGAGGAGAGACATGAGCACCGACCGCACCATCCGCGCCGTCCGCCTCGACGCCGACGGCACCCTCACCGACATCGACCTGCCCCTCGGCGCCGGCCTGAGCAAGGAGCTGCGCCGCCTGGTCGACGGCTGGGTCGAGGTCGCCCACTACGCCCGCGCCGACGGAAGCCGCCGCCTGTCGGTGGCCCTCGACTCCGACGGCGCCCTCACCAAGCCGGAGAACCCCTACGCGGCCTCGCTGGTCAACGCGATCCGCCTCCAGCAGCTCCCGTACAGCCTCTACGGGACGGCCGTCCTGCTCGGCGCCCTGGACGACGGCGGCCAGCACACCGACGTGCCCGAGGACCTGCACCAGGTGCTGCCGCAGGTCATCGCCGCCCTGAAGGCCCGCTACACCCCGGCCGCTTCCTGACCCGCCGTCCGACCCCGCGATCCCCGACATCGAGGAGAGTTCCATGCAGACGCACCAGGCCCTGTACGTCCAACCCGGCGGCCTCATCGAGGACTTCCCCCTGGCAGGCGATGCCGACCGCCAGAACAAGGCGATCGCCGGCGAGCTCGACGGCCCGGTCGCCAACTGGCGCCTCGGCTGCCACCTGACCATGCACGCCAACGCCGACGCCCGCCACAGCCCCCGCAACCAGGTCGCCCGCAGCACCTGGAACGACCTGGCCGGCTCGCCCGGCCCGGACCTGCGCGGCCCCGTCATCGTCACCGGCGCGCCCGGCCGCGACGACTTGCTGCAGCCGCTGCCGCCGGCGAGCGCAGAGCTGGTCACGCACTGGGCGCGCCTGCAGCACGCGATGGCCGTCGTCTCCAGCCTGCAGGTGTCCGCCGCCCAGGCCATCGGCACCCGCGACATGCAGTGCGACGCGCACGCCGTGCACCGCGACCGCGACAGCGGACGGTGGGCGTATGTCGTCCTGGACGGCATCGGCGACGAGGACGACGTGCGCGAGCACGTCCGCACGTGGGCGCCCGCCCTGGCCCGCGAAGCCGCCCGCTCGGGCGACCCGGCCGACGCGATCGCCCACATCCGCGCCCGGATCGAGGCGCGGCAGCGGTCGCGGCGCTGGCACTACATCGACCCGGGCGCGGTCGCGGTCGTCGCCGTTCACCACCAGGACGATCCCATGCTGCAGCTGGCCTGGTCCGGTGATGCCCGCGCCTACCGCTTCTCCCGCACGGGCGTCCTTCACCAGCTGACGAAGGACCACAACTACGCGCAGGAACTCCTGGACGCCGGCCGCACCCCCAGGAAGTGGGACCACAACTCGGTGACGGCCAACCTGGAGTACGGCGCCATCGGCCACCTGAAGGTGCACGCGGATCTGGTCGGGCAGCTCATCCTCTGCTCCGACGGGGTGTACCACCCCCTGGAGACCCACGAGCCGGGCCTGCTGGAAGCGGTCGCCGAGCTCGCGCTGGACGCGAAGGACAGCGCGGCCTCGCTGGTGGCCGAGGCCCTGGCGGTCGGTCAGCGCCACGGTGAGAAGTGCGACAACGCGACCGCGCTCGTGGTCACCTTCCCCTAGCCCGGCGCCCTGAAAAAACCTGGCCCACCAGGGCATATACCCCCGGGCTGGTAGAATAAGAGCAGTAAGGGGGGTGGACGCCCCCCGACCCGACCTCTTGGAGGGCAACGTGACCACCGCCTCGACCCTCATGCCCCCTCCCCCCTACCCCGGCCTGGACGTCACGGCCGTCGTCGACCACCACAACGCCACCGGCGCCGACGTCCGCGCCGCCACCGACCTCGTCAACCAGGCCCTGGACGCCGCCTTCGACCCCGGCAAGAACTTCGTCCGCATCGACCGGGTGCACGGCCTGACCCGCGAGCAGTTCGTGCAGGTCGCCTGCCACTGCTTCTATCGCTCGCTGTTCGAGACCGCGCTGGTCACCAAGAGCCTGTGGCTCGTGACCAACGACGCCCACGTCTACGTCGGCCAGATCAGTCGCTGACACCCCCCGAGGCCCGGCGGCGGGCGACCCCGCCGCCGGGCCTCGGATATGCCACAACGCTCGTTCGACCATCGACCTCTTGGAGACCCGCATGACCACCCTCGGCCCACCACGCCGCCGCTGGATCGTCGCCTTCAACGACGAGCCGCACGCGATGCGCATCGTCGCCGCCGAACCCGCCCCCCAGGACCCGGGCGCCTGCAACGAGCTGCGCACCGAACTGTGGATCGCCTGCCTGTCCTCGTACGAGGTGGACGCCACCACCAGCCAGGAGGCCAAGCGCACCGCCCGGCAGCTCCACGACGTCGACCGCATCCGCAGCGTCCGCTCCCGGCAGGTCTGCCCCGGCCAGCGCCGCCCCGCCCCGCGCGGCCGCCAGCTCGTCGCCGTCGCCGGCCAGACCCTCACCCACGCGGCCAAGGACCTGGAGCTGCCCCGCCGAGGCGTCCGGCGCGCCGACGCCATCGCCACGGCCGCGCTGCGCGCCGGCTTCCAGCACCGGCCCTGGCGGCAGCGCGAGCTGACGTTCGAGCAGTACGCCGACCAGATCCCGGCCACCGCCGCGACGGTCCTCTACCGGTACTCCGCCCTCACCGTCGCGGGCCGCACCGAGGAGGCCGTGGCGCTGCTCGTCAACTCCCTCGCCGCCGCCAGCTCCGACCTCTGACCCCACCCCGACCGCCAGGCCGGGCCCCCGCCGCGGGGCGCCCGGCCCGGCCACACCCGAGGAGAACAGCATGCCCGGCACCGATCAGCAGTGGCTCGCCGACGCCGAAGCCACCTACGCCCGCCAGCAGGAAGACGCGAAGGCCAAGGAGATCAGCGACGCCCGCGAACGGGTCAACCACATCGCCTGGATGCTCCGCCAGCTCGGCATCACCCCGATCGTCCCCGCCTCCGTCCCGGACGGCAGCACGGTCGTCGTCCCGGCCCTGCTCGTCGAGAGCAACCCCGAAGAGGAGCTGTACTCCGTCCACGCCGACTGGGACGGCGAGGAGGGCCAGATCCGCCTGACCCTCGGCCACTACTGGGGCGACTCCGAGTACGTCGGCCAGCGCCCCGGCCGCCTCCTCAACACCGTCCTCGACGTGGCGGAGGCCCGCCGCGAAGGCCCGACCAGCCAGCCGGAACGCAAGCGCGCCGTCATCGGCGGCCCAACCCGGCAGGAACTGCGGAAGACCGCCGAGGACACCGCCCGGTACATCCCCGGCGACCTCACCTCACGCGACGCCGACGACATCGCCTCGATGATCAGCGGCCTGACCGCCGCGGTGCTCTACCTCGCCGACACCGTCACCCGCGCCAACGACCGCCCCTGACCCCGCTCCACCCACCCCTTGGGCCGGGCCCCGCAACCGCGGGCGCCCGGCCCCTCCCACGCCCGGAGGAATCCATGGCCACCAAGTCCATCCTTGCCCGCCCCACCGCGGACGGCGGCTTCGCCGGCCGCCACGTCCAGTGCGACGGCTACCCCACCGCCCGCATCTTCACCCTCGGCTACCTGGTCTCCAACGTTCACCGCGGCAACGTCGAGGCCGCAGCCCGCGCCCTGCTCGACGAGCACCCCAACGGCTGGGTCAGCCTGCCCCGCAGGGGGAACCCCGGCGAGTGCTACTGCCACAGCGGCGACCAGACCGACCGCATCGACATGGGCCTGCTCACCCAGGAGGGCACCGCAGGCGGGCAGTACGAATACGCCTACGTGCTCCACACCGACCTCCTCGCCATCTACGAGCCCAACGCCGAGCGCACCGACTGGATCCTCAAGCGCCGCATCTTCTGGGCCGACCGGCAGGAGCGACCCGCCGACAGCCGCCGGATCCAGACCCGGGTCTGCCTCGAGGAAATCCTCGGCCCGTACGACGCCACGGTGGACCCCACCAACCGGTGGAACGGCTGGCTGGCCCCCTCCTTCACCCTCGACACTGTCCGGCTGATCGCCGCGCGCACGCAGCAGCTCGCCGAAGAAGACGGCCACGACAGCGTCGACACGATCTACGTCCTCGACGGCGGAACCCGCGCGGGCGAGCCGCGTGCGGTCGTCGTCCACGTCAGCTGGCAGTGGCACGACGAAGAGAACACGGGCGCCTCGATCATCGAGCCCAACGACGATGGCCTGTACGCGATCGGCGGCTTCTCGTGGTGCTGGGGCTTCGCAACCTGGACGTGTCCCTGCGGCGCCTACGCCGAGTGGCACAAGACGACCTGCGGCAGCTGCGGCCTGCCCCGCCCGGAGGAGGCCTCCGCACCCCTCACCGACGCGGAAGAAGGCCGGTGACGACCACCGCGCCGGACCCCGTACGCCTGCCGAAGGTCCTGATGACGCTGCGCACCTACCGCCGCGGCGTCGACGGCCAGGTCCTCGACCAGACGCCGGTCCGGGAGATCACCAGCGCACAGAACCTGGCCCCGCTGGGCTCGGCCTGGCACTGGCCGCCGTGCCAGTGCCCGCGCCACGCCCGGAACCTGCACCGCACCGCGTAACGCGAGCCCGCACGACAGCGCCCCGCCGCCCGGCCGACCACGGCCCGGGCGGCGGGGCGCCGCCATGCCCACACCTCGAAGGAGCAACCGATGGACCAGCTCGACCTGTTCGCGCCCGCCAAGGAGACCCCGGCGACGTTCGCCGCCCGCCCCGCGCCCGCACCCCGCCCGGTCGCCGCGCCGGCGCCTCGCCCGGCGCCCGCACCCCGCCCGGTTGTCGCGGCCGACGCCGAGCCCGACAGCCTGTTCGCCGAGGAGATCCCGGCGACGTTCGTCGCCCGCCCTGCGGCCGCGCCCCGGCCTGCCGCCGCGCCCGCCCGCCGCCCGGTCGCGCCAGCCGACGACGAGCCCCAGGGCCTGTTCGCCGACCCCCGCCCCGAACTGCCGTCCGTCCAGACGCCCATCCCGGTGCCGCGCCGCATCGCGCCGCTGCTGATCGGCAACCCGCGCGACGCCGGCCAGCGGCTCGGCGAGGCCGTCGCCGACACCTGGCACGCCTCCAACTGGGGCGGCTACCGCATCGACATCCCCGTCAGCATCATCGGCGGCCTGTGCCTGTTCCCCGTCAAGGGCCACATGGAGGACGTCGCCCGCATCATCACCGGCTCCAGCGACTACCAGCTCCTGCAGGGCTACCGCGAGATCTACGTCCACGCCTGGGCGCACCGGCCCGAGCTGGGCGCCCGCATGGCACCCCTGATGGCCTGGCTCACCGAGGACGGCGTGGAGGAGAAGGCGCACGCGGTGCGCCGGGTGACCGAAACGGCCCTCAAGTACGGCATCCTGCAGCTGACCGGCCACGAGGACCCCTACCACCGCTCGGACACCGACGTGATGTCGTGGACGATCACCTCACTGCGCTCGCATGGCGCCCGCCAGGGCATGGGCGAGTACCACACCCCGCCCGAGCTGTGCGACATGATGGCCGCGATGAACTGCCCGGTGGCGCCACCGAAGGGCCAGAAGTTCCACGAGCCCGCCGGCGGGACGGGCGGCATGTTCCGCGCCCTCGCCCAGCATCTCCGCCACCTGCAGTGCGACCCGGCCGACTACGAGTGGTGGCTGAACGAGCTCGATCCGCTCGCGGCGGCCGGCGCGGCCGTCAACGCGATCGTGTGGGGTCTGGGCCCGCGGGTGGTCATCGCCTGCGGCGACACCCTCGCCGACGGCGACCTGGCGAACCGGGCGGCGCGGGAGCGCACGCACCTGTTCGAGGAGCGCGACGAGATTCTCGGCCGGTTCGCGGTTGCCGAGGCCTTCCGGGAGGCGATCAGCCTCGCAGACCGGCTCATGGCGAAGGCGTAGGGCCTCTGACCTGCGGAAACGCGGAAATTTTTCTTGCGCCTGGCGCTGAATGCGGGTAGAATACGAGCGAGGGGCGAGGGGGAAGCCCGGGCCCACACCGCGAGGGGAACTGAGGATGAGCGAGCAGCAGACGCACTCGATTCACTACGACGGCTGGGAGCTGAGGTTGCGCCACGAGGGCGACGCGGCGATCGCCGAGCTGTGGACCTTCGGCGCTGGCCTGAGCGAGACGACGTTGAACACCGCCGGAACCGGTGAGGTCACCGTCACCTCCGAGTTCGCACCTCACGTCAGGGGCGATCGGCGGACGGAGTGCTCCGCCGGCTGCCCGTGCGGCTGGGAGCTGAAGTCGCGCGCGGAGGGCGACGCGGCGATCGCCGAGGTCTGGGCCTTCGGCGCCAAGCTCAGCGAGACGGCGCTGAACACCACCGGAACCGGCGAGGTCGCCGTCACCTCCGAGTTCTGATCCTCCCGCGGGCGGCGGATGACTCCGCCGCCCGCGGCGTCAAATGTGCCACAACGGTCAACCGTCTCTCCGGCGAGAAAGGCAGCCCATGTACCAGCCCGGCCAGCGCGTCGCCCTCGTCCGCACCACCGACTCCCACACCGAGCTCCGCCCCGGCGACGAGGGCACCGTCCGCTCCTGCAACCACGCCCTGCAGCAGCTCAACGTCGACTGGGACAGCGGCTCCCGCCTGTCGATGCTCCTCGACGACGGCGACGAGGTTCGCCGCATCGCCTGACCCCGCCCCCCAGCGCCCCGCCGCCCGGCCGACACCGCCCGGGCGGCGGGGCGCCGCCACACCCACACCCGCCAAGGAGCAACAGATGGACCAGCTCGACCTGTTCACAGCCGCGACGCAGGGCGCCCGCACCTGGGCCCTTCGCACCCGGACCCTCGCCAATCGCTCCCCGTGCGACGACCAGGAAGCCGCCCTCCGGGTCGCCGCGGTGCAGTTCGACTCCGCCGCCGAGTACCTCGTCCACGGCGACACCGTCAGCGCGCGCACCGCCCTCCGCGCGGCCCACAACTACGCGGCCAGCGAGGAGGGATGCGCCCCCAGGGTCGCCGCGGCCGCGACCTCCCTCCTGGACGGCCTCACGGCCTGACCCCACCAGCCTCCGCCCGCCGCCGGCGGGCGGGTCCACTCGCACCACACGACCTCTTGGAGACCCCCGTGCAGCTCGCACCGTCAGCCCTCCACGACACCGCCGCAACCGTCGGCCGCCATCTCGGCTGGATGCCCAACGAACTCGTCATCGACGACGTCATCAGCCTCGACGGCCCCCTCGACCGGCAGATCGCCATGCGCCTGCTCGACAACGGCGGCACCGTCCAACTGTGGGCCACCGGCGGCACCATGCCCGCCGACCTCCAGCCCACCGACGGCATCGCCCCCCTGCCGCAGGGGCACCGCTGGCACACCTGGGTCCACATCGGCGGCCTCGAAGCCGACCAGGACCCCGCGGCCGTGCTCCAGGACGCCATCACCGACCGCCTGCTGCCGGTCTTCGACACCAAGCCCCTGTACGTCGGCCACCGGCCCTGGGACCCCGCACCCGAGCTGGAGATCCCGGTCCCCGACGAGGACGAGGCGACCGCCCCCGTCGACGACCAGCCCGCCGTCGAGCCCACGCCCCACCTGGAGGTCCCAGTCCCCGCCGACGTCGAGACGAGCGTCCCCGTCGACGGCGACCAGCCGGCTGTGCAGCCCGAGCCCGAGCCCGAGCCCGAGCCCGCCCCCGAGCCCGCGCCCGCACCTGAGCCCGCGCCGGAACCGGCCGCCAAGGTCGTTCCGATCCGCGGCCGCCGCCCCAAGCCGGCCGCCGCCGAGAAGACCGACACCCCGGCCGCCGAGCCCAAGCCGCGCCCCGCGCGCAAGCGCACCCCGGCCAAGACCGCGGCCGCCAAGCCGACCCCGGCCGCCGAGCCCAAGCCCCGTACCGCCCGCAAGCGCACCCCCAAGCCCGCCACCTCCTGACCCCACACCCACGCCGGGCCGCCCACCCCACCAGGTGGGCGGCCCGACCCGTACCGCGAGGAGAACACCATGCCCAGATTGGGCGAACTCAACGTCGAGCAGCTGCTCGACGGCGCCGACCGCGACATGGCGTACCTGGTCGAGCGCCTGGACAAGCTGGCGCGCGAGCGCGGCGACGACCCCGAGCACATCGAGGAGATCATCACCCGCGCCACCACCACCCAGGTCCGCAGCCAACTCATCGTGGCCCAGGGCAAGTGGCGCGAGGAGCGCAAGGCCCTGCAAGCCGCGGCCGCCCCCGCCGGCACCACCAGCCCCGGGCCCGACCACGACCCCGAGCGCAGCGAGCGCCAGGCGGCCGAAGCGATGACCGCCCACCTGGTCGCCCTCGGCGTCGCCGCCGAGACCGTCAACACCGGCGGCAACTGCTGGGCGACCTCAATCACCCTCACCCCCCACACCCGCCTGGAGCTCGCCGACGCCCCCGGCGAGCTGTGGGCCTGGTGCCTCTACCACCACGGCGGCGACCAGGTCCTCTGCGGCCACTGGGACAGCGCCAACGACCACACCGTGGCGAGCAAGGCCCAGGCCCTCATCCACGCCATGGGCTCGATCGTCGCCTAACCGACACCCCCACCCCGCGGCCCGGCCAACCGGCCGGGCCGCACCCACCAGGAAGGAACCCAGCAGTGACCCCCGCGAACTGGAAGCCCGTCATCACCCTGGAACACAACGCCGGCCGCCACGTCGCCTACAGCGGCGACCACACCACCGTCTACGGCGCCCACGCCGCCCCCACCGGCGAGGTCTTCTACTACTCCCTCGCGCTGCACCTCGACCCCGACCAGGCGGCCGCCACCATCGCCGACCTGCCCGTGGCCCTCATCCTCACCGGCGACATGGAACACGGCCTGCTGCCCCTGACCACCGACACGAACTGCTGGCACATCGCCGAAGCCTTCTGCCGTCTCGGCATCCTCCCGCCGGCCACAGAGCTGCACCCGAACCCGGCCATCGCCCCAGCCGACTTCACGATCGCCCGCAAGCGGTACCTCCTCGACGCCCTGACCCTGTCCCGCCGCAACGACGTCGCCCGCGCCCGGCAGTACATCGCCGACATGCACGCGATCCGCGCCGGCTTCACCGAGGCCCGACCCGGACCCACGGAACAGCACCTGTCCGTGCAGATCCACGACGACCACGCCTTGGGCGGCCACGGCTGGACCCCCGCCCGGGTCACCGTCGACGAGGCCCCCAGCCGCCTCGGCCCCTACGACGCCGAGATCAGCTGGCACCGCTGGATGGGCGACCTCGTCATCCCGCGCTTCACCGCCGACGTCGTCCAGCAGCTCGCCGTGGACACCATCCCCTGGGAGTCCCAGGTCATCTGGCGCGACGGCTACGCCGAGGTCCGCGTCGAGAACGGCGGCCCCGGCGGCCTGCCCTGGATCGAGCTGTGCCTGCCCGACGACGACGGCCGCTTCCAGATCGGCGGCTCCCAGTGGACCTGGCAGGCCCACGCCACCATCGAACCGGCCGAGGCCGGACGCCGCATCCACGCCCTGTTCCAGGACCGGCCGCGCACCCTCGACACGCTCGCCGAGGTCCCCGCGATCCTCGCGGCCGCCGGCCTGGTCGTCGGCCGCGCCCACCCGTACGGCGAAGACCGCGACGGCCTTCCGGTCCCGGACTACTTCGTGGACCCGGAAGCCGCTGCCCGCCTGATCCACACGATCCACCACGGCCGCGAAGCCGACCAGGACCTCCTGGACCGCATCGCCGCGGTCGCCGACCGCACCTCCGCCTGACCCAACTGCAGGGGGCGGCACGCTGCCGCCCCCTGCCCCAGACACCCCGACCGGCCCACACAGGAAGGAACACCCATGGCCGTCATCCCGCTTGACGGATTCCCGCAGAACCACATCCCCATCGTCCACATGCCCACCCGGCACGCCCTGGTCGACCTGGTGCGCGGCGGCACCCTCCGCGAGGGCCTGCCCTCCAGCCAGCACCCGTTCCTGAACGACATCGCCGAGGCGTACACCACCTTCGGCGGACGCTGCTGGGTCCTCGCCCGCCAGTTCGTCACCGACCACCAGGGCAGCAGGATCCACAACGTCCGGCACGTCTTCACCCGCACCCCCGGACAGCCCTGGTGGTCCCTGCCGATCCGGCCCGGAGAGCGCGCCTACCAGCTTGACTTCAACACCGGCGTCCCGGTCGCCGGCAGCGGCCGCCCGTACCCGCACCCCGTCCTGCCACCCGAGATCGCCGCCATTGAGGAGGAGCGGTGCGGCCCGTACCGCGACGCCTTCGGCCTGTGCACCGGCTGCGGGCTGCGCGGCCGCGTACAGCACCGTTGCACCGCCGAAGACCCCGACCGCTCCCGCGAGTCCCTGCGGTCCCCGTACGCCCAGCCCTGGAAGTGGGTGCCCTGCCCGCACGGCTGCGGCTACGTCGACCAGCCCGAGATCCGCCCCAGCATCCTGTACGGACTCGTCCCGCAGCTCAGCCCGAGCCGCTAGCCTGAGGGCAGCGGTCGACGTCGGCCGCGCAGACGGCCGAAGGCCCCGCCCCGGATGGGGACGGGGCCTTCGTCATGCCCAAGGGGTCTGCGACGCTCACCACTTCGGTGACCCCCGCCGACCTCGACCGACGCTCCCGCCCCCGTTCCCCAGGCATGCAGGGGCACCCCAAGGGGAACGTCAGGGGAACGGAAGGCCGTGTAAAGGCCGGGAATGATCCGACAGGGACGGAACGCCCCATCGCCCTGACCAGGCAGAACAGTGAAACCGGGGGAAGATCATCACGCATAGGGGAGACTCTGGGGGCTCTTGTAAAGCGAAGGTCGTCGGTTCGAACCCGACAGGCGGCTCCAGTTGGGAGCAGCGACAACGCCCCGGACCATGATCGGTCCGGGGCGTTCCGCATTTCGCGGGCGGCGTCTGCGGGGCGGTCGCGGACGGTCGAGGCGGCGCCTGGGCAGGCGGTCCCTGCGGCTGGTGGGCTCACGCTGTGTGTCCGATGTCACGTGCGGGAGCGGTGCCACCATGCGCGGCAGAAGGGTGCCCCCGTGTCCAGGGGCACCCTTCCGGCTGTCTGCCCATGGGCTCAGGAGCCCGACATGGCGTCCCCGAACACGGGGTCGTTCCCCGAGTTTCCGATGCCCACGGAAGACGCACCGAAGCTCACCGCGCCAGTGGTCGTGACGCCTCCGGTGGAGCCGCGTAGGACCCACACGGCGCCGTCGTCGCTGTTCTCGCCGGCCGCGCCCACCGACAGATCGGCCCGGCCGTCCTTGTTGTGATCGGCGAGGTGGATGGCATCGCCGAACATGTCCGACGACTCGTTGGCGCCCGGGACACCCGAGGTGCCCTGGTTGAAGGACTGGGCACCGGTCCCCGTCAGGCCGGAGGCGCCGCCGCGCAGCACCCAGACGCTCCCTGTGTGGGTCGCGGAGCCCACGGTCTCGAAGTTCGCGCCGACGGCGAGGTCCGGGTAGCCATCGCCGTTGACGTCGCCCGCGTCGAGTGCGCCACCGAACGAATCGTCGGACTCGTCCGCTCCCGGCACACCGGTGGTGTCCTGGCTGAAGACGGCACTGCGAGTGGTGTCGACGCCCGCCGTACCGCCGTAGAACACGGTGACGTAGCCGCCCTTCGCCGTCTGGTCCATGACGGGGACGAAGTCGGAGCCGACGACCAGGTCGTCGTGCCCGTCGCGGTCGAAGTCGGCCGCGGTGAGCGCGCCCGCGTACCCTGCGCCCACCTCGGTCTGCAGCGTGGGCCCGGTCGAGGCGCCCCGGTAGACGACGTTGCCCGCGGAGGACCCCACCACCAGGTCGTCCGCCCCGTCGTCGTCGAAGTCCCCGGCGGCCAGTTGGACGGCGCCCTTGGGGTAGGCGCCGGACTCGATCTGTGCGTCGAAGCGCAGCTTCCCGGCCGCGCCGCCGGACTTGGTGAAGCCGCCCTTGAAGATCCACACGTCCTTGCCGGTGGAACCGACCGCCAGATCGACCTTGCCGTCACCGGTGAAGTCCCCCACCGCGAGTGACTGGCCGAACCGGTCGTGGCCCGAAGCGTTCGGGTCGCTGATCGTCGTGCCGCCCGACAGGCCGGACGAGCCGCCCCACAGGATTGTGACCGAACCGCCGTCGACGTCGCCGCCGACGTCCTCCAGCGGTGTGCCCACGACCAGATCGCCGTAGCCGTCGTTGTTGAGGTCGCCGTGCGCGAGTTCGGTGCCGAAGCGGTCGGAGGTCTCCGAGGCGCCCGGCACGCCGGAGGAACTCTGCGATGTGGTCTTGTGGCGCGCGGCGCTGATACCGCTCGACGAGCCGTAATTGACGACCACAGCGCCCGCCTTCGCCTTCCCGCCCGCGACAGCACCCGGGGCGCCGGTCGCCAGATCGCGGTAGCCGTCCCCGTTGAAGTCGTCGGCGAGGCCCGAGGCCGCAGCATTCGCGCCGCTGGGCAGGGCGATGAGCAGGCCCCCCGCAAGGGCTGTCGCGAGGGCGGTGGCGCCCAGCACGAGGGGGCGCCGGGAGCGCTTGTGGTGAGGTCTGGGCATGGGTTCCTCTCCAGGGCATGCGTGCGGGCTCAGAGATGACCGCTGGTCAGCTCGAAGGGTTGTATGGGAAAGGAGAGGAGGGGCGGCACTACAGCGGCGAAGTGCCGTGACCGCGTGAACCGCAGGGGCGCACGTCTTCCGCACGGCGACACCCTGCTCGGCATGATCAAGCAGACCCGGGCGCAGTTGACTTACCGGCCCGGCCCCGTGCCGCGGAGTGCGACCGGGCCGAACGACTTCGACGGCCCCGAGTGACGGGTGCCGTGGAGCAACGAAGTGAGGTGCGGCCTATGGCAGCGCATGCCCGCTCGTTGCGCTCGCGTGCGACGGCATGCGGGAGCTCCCGTCCGCCGCGTGCTTCCGGGTCGACTCCGGGTCGACGCGGACCCGGCGTGCCCGACGGGGCGGCGCAGTCCCGGTGACTGTCCCGGCTGCGCTCGCGCGGGAGCGCCCCGCGGCGCCTGGCTGCGGGGCGCCTTGGGGGTCTAGTCGACCTGCTCCCCGTCGTGCGTACCGCCCTTGCAGTAGTTGCCCTCCTCGTTGATCGCGGGCGTTCCGCCGCCTTCCGTGCACTCGGAAGGGGTGACGTAGGACGGAGCGCCCTGTGCGGTGGCGGTGGCGGCGCCTGTGAGGCCGAGTCCGGCGAGGGCTGCCGTGGCGATGACGGTGGCGAGGATTCGTCGACTGCGCATGTGGTTCCCCTTTCACGGATTGCCTCGGTCGGGGCACTAGCCAGCTTGATCTTCACCCATGTGGGTGGCACGTCATGTTGCGCCATTCGGGTGGCGGCGGTCGGTGCTCACCCGGACGTCATCACGGCCGCACGGGGTCTCCCGTACGGCCTCGGGTGCCGCATAGGCTTCGGCCATGGGGGGCAGGGGGGATGTGATGAGCCGAGTGCATGGAGTGCCCGGGTGGAATCCCAAGGCGTTCCCGAACGCGGGTGAGCGGGACACCGAATCAGCCCGGGACCCGCGGGCGCTCCTCGCCGTCGGAGCGCTGCTGCTCGTCGTAGGCGCGTGGGTTCTGGCCACGACGGTGAAGCAGACCGTCGACCAGCGCCACGGTGTGCACACGACGGGGATCATCCGGACGCATGTCCACGGCGCCGGCGACGACCGGCTCTGGGTGAGGTTCACCGCGGTGAATGACGAGGTGACGCACCGGCTCCCGGAGTCCACCGACCCCAGAGGGCTGGACGACGGGGACCGCTTGGCCGTCGTCTACGAGGCGGGCCATCCCGAGAACGTCGTCGCGGAGCGCGACATCGGGACCAAGGCGCTGTTGTTCTCCTCGGGGTTGGCAGCCGTGGGCCTCGCCCTGGTGACCGGCTCGGGCCTGACGCTGCATCGCGCGGCGAGGCGGCGGAAGCGTGTCCGCACCGATCCCGCGGTGTGAGACGGCCGTTCGGCCGCGCCAACCGGGTTCGTGTCCTCTGGGGTTGGGCGCGAGCCGCGGATGCGTCGGTGGCCGGCGGTCCGTCACCCGGTACCGGGCCGGAGGGGTCCCACACGAGTACCCGGCCTCCGGCCTGCGCGTGCGCGCCCCGGTCAACCCCGGCGCTTGTGCACCTGCCACCAGATGATCAGGGCGGCGGCGATCGCCAGCAGTATCACCACGCCCCAGAACGTGATCTGGCCGCCCCAGTAGTGGAAGGAGATGCCGCCTCTGCCGCGGTACCGGCTGCGAGCGAGCAGCAGCGTGCCGGTGGTGAGTGTCGTGTGCATGGCTCAACATGCTCATCGCGTGGAGTCCCGCGCAAGAGAGCCGGGGTTTCGTGACGGACCCGTGACGGCGCGGGTGGCGCGTGCCGGGTGCCCGGGCGGAGCGGGCACACCTGCGAGGTCGGCGGACGGTGACCTCGTTCGTGCCCGCCGCCGTACCGGCGCGGACGTGCGGAACGCCCCGGCCCCTGCTCGGCCGGGGCGTTCGGTGGGCCCCACGGGTCAGGCGCGGACGCCCGTCACCAGGGGGACGGGGCCGGGGGTGCGACGACCGGGGGGCGGTCGTCGCAGGTGATGGTGTTGGGCAGCTCCCACGCGCCCAGCCACGGACCGGTGGTGCCGCCTCCGTCGTTCCCGCCGAGGTCGGTCAGGGAGAACTCGGAGCCGGTCGCGGGGAAGTTGAAGGATCCGCAGTTGTTCACCCCGACCGCGCCGACATGGCGCGCGTCCACGTTCTCGAAGGACGCCGAGCCGGCGACCCGGGCGCTGACGACCGAGGTGCCGGTGCCGTCCACCCGGATGTCCTTGAAGTGCACGTTCGTGATGGAGTACGTGTCCTTCACCGGCCAGTCGGCGACCAGCATGATGGCGTTGTAGGTGTTGTCGAGGAAGTGGTCGCCGGTCACGCGGATGTCGGCGTCGATGTTCCGCTCCAGGGCGTAGAACCAGATCGCGCCGAGGCCGATGTTCCAGTTCAGCTCGTAGGTGCCGGCCCGCACCGTGGTGTTGTCGGTGATCCACAGGTGCCCGGTGAAGGGCTGGGCGCCGAAGCGGGAGCCCACCTGGAGGGCGCTGCCCTCGCGAACGGGGTCGGCGATCAGGTTGGCCGAGACCGTGTTGTCGGTGCCGCCGTAGATCGCGATGCCGTTGGCGAGTACGGGCGTCTGCACGGTGTTGTGGTCGAAGGTGTTGCGCGCGTTGCCGGTCTTCTCCGACCACATGGCCAGGCCGTCGTCGCCGGAGTTGCGGACGACGTTGTTGCGGACGACCGAATCCGTCACGCCGGTGTGGAAGTTGAGGCCGTCGGCGATCTGGTCGGTGATGACGTTGTCCGTGATCCGCAGGTTCGACATCGGGCCGTCGAACCACATGCCCACCTTGGTGTGGTGGATGTACAGGCCCTGGATCGTGGAGTCGCTCATCGCCCCGCCGACCCCGTTCACCTGGTCGGTGTCGATGCGTTCGCGGACGTCGCCCTCGATCGCGAAGCCGGACAGATGGACGTCGCGGCTGCCGCCGTCCGCCGCGTCCTTGCCGTAGAAGCCGACGCCCGTGTGGACGGACCCGTCGGGAAGGGGGGTGTCGAGCGCGACCTCCTTGCCCTTGAAGATCGTGTACCAGCTGCCGGCGCCCTCGATCGTCACGTCGTCCACGATGATGTGCCGGTTGACCTGGTACGTGCCCGGCGGGACATAGACCTTCAGGTGCGCGTGGCGGGCGAAGGCGATCGCCTTGTCCAGGGCCTTGGCGGAGTCCCGGCGTCCGGTCGGGTCGGCGCCGAAGGCGAGGACGTTCGCAGCGAGGAGCGAGACGCGGGGCGGCGCGACCAGGTGCGAGTCGAGCAGGTCGACGGTCGTCGGGACGGCCCCGGCACGCGACGGGACGGTCAGCCGGATCTTGTCGCCCGCCTTGTACGTCCGGCCGAGCAGGAGGCGCTGCTCGTCGTAGAAGTGGTTCGGCCGGAAGGGCTTGGCGATCACCGGCGCCGGGGTGGTCGCGTTGGGGACGCAGCCGCACTCGGTGATCCACCAGTCGTCGTGGAGCAGCCCGGCCCGCGGGTCGTTGGAGAACGGGTACTGGTTGTAGAGCCAGGCGTACTGCGAGGTCAGCGTCATCGTCGTGCGGGCGCGGCCGTTGACCGTCACGTCGAGCGGCGCGGTGATGCCGCCCCCGCCGGGCGCGTCCGGGATGCTGTACCGCACGGTGATCGCGTTGGCGGCGCTCGGCAGCGTGAACTCGACGTACCGGCCGCGCTGGAGGGTCACCGCCTTGCGCCCGGACGCCTCCGCGGGAAGCGTGTAGGCGGTCCGGTCCGGGCCGATGACCTCGCCGTTCGTCGCGGCGTTCTCGGCTTCCTGCTCCACGAACCCCAGGTCGGCGCCGCGTCCGGCGACCAGCGACGGATCCACCGCCCCCCGCGTCACGACGGGCGCGGCCGTCCCCCTCGCGGGCGCGGCACCGGCCTGGGCCGTTCCGACCGGCCCGATGCCGATGCCCACCCCGGCCGCAACCGCGACCACCGCCACGGCTCTTCGCCACGCTCTCCTGCTGCTGCTCCGTGTCATCCCCAGCTCTTCTCTCGTAAGGCGCGACCGCCCGGGACGTTCGAGGCGGAGCGGACGTCGTGAGGTGAGGCGACAGTAAGGACCCGTCAGGCCGCTCCACAAGGCTCTTGCCCGATGTTTTCGGGCTGATGATGAGCAACTGCGGATCTCTGTTTGTTTTTTGCGCGGCTTACGTTGGTCATTGCGAAGGCGGACAGCACGACGCACCCCGGCGCGGCCGGGGTGCGTGGGGTGGGGGTGGTTCTAGTGGGCCCGGTCCGCCCGGTCCGCCCGGTCCGCCCGGTTCGGCCACGGCTGGGGCAGGGGGGACCAGTCGGGCCCGCGGTGGCGCAGCCACCACTCGCCGATGGTGCGGAACTTCTCCTCGAACGCCGGGTCCCGGGCCGGGAAACCGGTGACGGGGGCTCGCAGCCGGGTGAGGCGGCCGTCGCCCTCGCAGATCACTATTCTCCGGAGTCCCATGGAGGACTCGGTCCAGATGCCCTGGACGTCCCCCCAGGAAATCGTCCGGCGGCGCAGGCCGTGCACCACCGCGGACGAGGCGGTGAGCGTCACGCCGTACGGAGCGGACAGAAGCGGCAGCGCCGGCACCGACAGCCACATACCGGCCGGGAACGCGAAACCGACCCCGGGCGACGCCGGGAAGGCGATCTGCTCGACGACCGACAGGACCGTGAGGACGACGGCGGCGGGCAGGGCCGGCATCATCCGCTGGTACCAGGTCAAACGGAAGCGGACGCGCTCCATCGAACTCCCCACCCCGCGCGGTGCGGTCCCGTGCCGCACATGATCGCGGACGCAGCATGTCCGAGCCGGGCACCGCTGTCCAGGGGATCGACCGCCGCGGGCCCTCCGCGGGCGGCGACCTTCCTTGCCCCTGGTCGGGACGCCGGTGCCGCCGGTCGGGACGCCGGTCGGGACCCGGGCCGACACCCGGGCCGACACCCGGGCCGACACCCGGACCGGCGCGGTCCCGGGCCGCTTTCCGCGTGGGGCACGGCAGGCCACTTACCAAAGGTGAGCGGCTAATGCCCTCCTTTGCCGGCGGCCCCGGCCCCCCGACGCTGAAGCCATGGACACCACCGACCGCGCACAGCCGCTCCGCTTCGGCCTGAGCCTCGACCCGGACGCCGGCCGCCTGCCGGAGACGCTGGAACTGGCCGCCGCCGCGGACGCCGCGGGGCTGGACCTGCTCGCCCTGCAGGACCACCCCTACCAGCCGGGGCACCTCGACGCGCTGACGCTGTCCGCCCTGG
Source organism: Streptomyces sp. NPDC026673 (assembly GCF_040638135.1). Lineage (NCBI taxonomy): Bacteria > Bacillati > Actinomycetota > Actinomycetes > Kitasatosporales > Streptomycetaceae > Streptomyces > Streptomyces sp. NPDC026673. Next base: position 62,504 of record NZ_JBEZXR010000038.1, read on the forward strand.
TCGCCGCCCGCACCTCGCGCATCTCCGTCTTCACCGACGTGGCGGACCTCCGGCTGCGGCCCCCGGTCATGCTGGCCAAGGCCGCCGCGAGCGTGGCCGCGGCGTCCGGGGGCCGGTTCCGGCTCGGCGTCGGCGGCGGCGGGATACCGGAGGCCATCGGCTCGATGGGGGCGCCGCCGATGCCGCCCCGCGAGGTGGTGGCGTACACGGAGGAGTCGTTGCGGATCATGCGGGCGGCCCTGGACGGGGGACCCGTGGCGTACCGCGGCGAGGTGCTCACCGTGCCGGGCTACCAGGCGGGCCCGGTGCCGCCTCGCCCGGTGGAACTGTGGCTCGGCGGGCAGCGACCGCGCATGCTGGCCGTCGCGGGCCGGGCGGCGGACGGCTGGATCTCGCCGCTGAACATCTACGTACCGCCGCGGGAGGTGCCGGAGCGTCAGCGGATCATCGACGAGGCCGCACGCGCCGCGGGACGCGATCCGGCGGGCATCCGCCGCATCTACAACGTGATCGGCGTGATCGGCGGCTCCGGCGCCCCCGGTCTGAACGGCGACGTCGACCGGTGGGCCGACACCCTCGCGGAGTGGGCGACCGAACTGCGCTTCGACACCTTCGTGTTCTGGCCGGTCACCGCGCACCGCCGGCAACTGGAGGTCTTCGCCGGGGAGGTCGTGCCGGCCGTCCGCGAGCGGGTGGCCCGATGACGCCCCGGCCCCGTCCGGGCGTGGTGCCGGCCGCCGCCTTCGCCGTGCCGGCCACCCTGGCGGACCGGACCGTGCTCCCCGGTGACCCCCGCTACCCGCTGCTGAGTTCCACCTACACCGCTGTCGCGCACCCCGCCGCCGTGGTCCTGGTCCGCGGTGCCGGAGATGTCGCGGCCGCCCTCGCGGCGGCCCGTGCGCAGGGTCTGGCCGTCTCCGTGCGCAGCGGCGGCCACGGGCTGTCGGGCCGGTCGTCCAACGACGGAGGCGTCGTCATCGACCTGTCCGCGCTGGACGAGGTCCGGGTCCTGGACCGGGCCGCTCGTCTGGTGCGGGTGGGGGCGGGTGCCCGCTGGGGCTCGGTGGCGTCCGCGCTCGCCCCGTACCGCCTGGCCATCAGCTCGGGCGACCACGGCAACGTCGGGGCCGGTGGGCTGGCGACCGCGGGCGGCATCGGCTGGCTCGCCCGCCTGTACGGCCTCACCGTCGACCGGGTCCGCGCCGTGGAGCTCGTCCTGGCCGACGGGACCGCGCTGCGCGCCGACGCCACGCACCACCCGGACCTGTTCTGGGCGGTGCGCGGGGCGGGCGCGGGCGTGGGGATCGTGACCGCCTTCGAGATCGAGGCGATGGAGCTGGGGGACATCGGCGTGGCCCAGCTCGTCTACGAGGCGGACCCGGGCGGCGCCGCCCTCGCGCAGTGGGCGTCCGCGATGGCCGCGGCCCCGCGCACGCTCACCTCCGCCGCCCTGATCGTGTCCAACGGCCCGGCCCTGGCGCTCTCCGTCACCGCGGCCGTGGCCGACGACGACCCCGACCGGGTACGCGAGGCCCTCGGCCCCCTGCTGACGGGGCGGCACCGCCCGCTGCGGGCCACCGCGCAGATGGCCCCGTACACCGCGCTGGTCTCGACCGCCCACCGGCACCCGAACACCGGGCAGCAGCCCGTGGTCAGCACCAACGCGCTGCTCCCCGCACCGACCCGGGAGGCGGCGCGCGCCGTCATGGCCGTCGCGGGCGACCGGCGCCGGCCGGCCTTCGTCCAGCTGCGCTCGCTCGGCGGCGCGATCAACGACGTCCCGGCCGACGCGACCGCCTACGCCCACCGCACCCAGCAGGTCATGGCGCAGGGCAACCTCTTCCCGCCGCACGGGGCGGAGGACCTGCGCCGGCTGTGGGCACCGGTCCGCGAGCTCGGCACCGGGGGCTATGTGAACTTCGAGAGCGGCACCGGCCCCGACGTCTTCGACCGCGCCTACCCGGGGGCGACCGGCGCGCGGGTACGGGAGACGTGGCTGCGGTACGACCCGGACGGAGTCCTCCGCCCGCTCACCCCCGGCTGACCGGACCGGCACCCGGCTCGCGGCGCTCCGCGAAGGGCCCGCCCGGCCCGAAGGCGATCGCCGCGAAGCGCCGGCCCATCCGCCGGTAGCCGGCGGCGTTGGGGTGCAGGTCGTCGGGCAGGTCGGCGACGTCGCCGGGGCCGAACAGCCGGCGGCCGTCCAGATAGTGCAGGTGCCGGTCGCCGGAGGCGGCACGGGCGGCGACGATGCGGGCCAGCTCGGCCCGGATGACGGTGAGGGTGAGGGCCCCGCCGGGGACGTCGGCCGGGCTGCCCATCGCGACGATCCGCGGGACGGCGGCCGACAGGTCGGGCGCGGTCGGGCCGGGGGTCGTCTCGACGACGGGGCAGCTGATGGGGGACACCACCAGCAGCGGGGTGTCCGGATGCCCGTCCCGGACGGTGTCGAGGAAACCGTGCACGGCCGGGCCGAACGAGCGCAGCCGGAAGGCGTCCCGGTTCACGATGTTGATGCCGAGCTTGAGGCTGATCAGGTCGGCCGGCAGGTCCCGGATGGTCCGCGCGACATAGGGGTCGAGGAGGGCGTTGCCGCCGAGCCCCAGATTGAGCAGTTCGGCCCCGGCCAGGGCCGCGGCGAGGGCGGGCCAGGTGGCGGTCGGGGACTCGGCCGCCGCGCAGTGGCTGATGGAGCTGCCGTGGTGGATCCAGCGGCGCCGGCCGGTCGGGCGCGGCGGCAGCACCTCGGCGTCCGCCCACAGCCCGACCAGCTCGGTGCGGGTCTGCTGCGGCAGCCACAGCTCGATGTCCTTCTCGCCCCCGGGGAGGCCGCCGAACCTGACGCGCCCCGGTGTCCCCGGCTCGCGCCGGGAGGGCTCGGCGAAGAGGTCCGGCTTGTGGAGGACGTCGCCGGGCGGCGCGGCGGCGCTGCCGGCGCGCGCGCCGTCGACGACCAGGTCGACGAGCCCGGCGGGCAGCGGCTCGGAGGTGCCCGCCAGCTGCCACACCGAGGTCAGCACCTCCAGCTCGATCACCCTGGCCGCGGTGCGGAACGCCAGCCGTACGCCGGAGGGCAGGGCGGTCACCTCGTCCATGAAGACGTCCGGGTACTGCGTGCGCGTCCACGCCGGGAGGCGGCGCGGCAGCACTCCGGCCCTCGTCCGTTCCAGGTCGAGCGCGCCGCGGATCTCCACCGGGCCACCGGTCAGCGGGACCGCGTGCAGGGCGTGCGTGGCTGTTGTCACGTTTTCTCCCTGCCCGCGACCTGCCGTCGGCACACGGCCGGGCCGCCGATCCGGCGCCGGGGTACCGGGCGCAGGGGCCAGGCCGCGTGCCCGGGTCAGGGGATCAGGACGACCTTGCCCATCGTCCCGCGGCCCTCCAGGGCCTCGTGCGCGGCGGCGGCGCCGGCCAGCGGGAAGCGCTGCACGGCGGGGGTGAGCCGGCCGGCCGCCCACTCCGCCAGCGCCTGCTCCTCCAGCGTGCGCAGGCCGATCCGGAGCATGGGGGGACCCAGGACGACCTCGGAGGTGATGCCGCGGGCGGCCAGTTCCCGGGCCGTGAACTCCAGCGGCCCGCCGGACGTCCAGCCGTACACCACATGCCGCCCGCCCGGGCCCAGCAGCCCCACCGCCCCCCGGCCCAGGTCGCCGCCGACCGCGTCGAGGACGACCGTGCCGGGCCGGCCGTCCAGGGCCTCCCGGGCCCGGTCCGGCCAGCCGTCCGCGGAGTAGTCGACGGCGGCGTCCGCGCCCAGCTCCAGCACCCGCGCGGTCTTGACCGGCCCGCCCGCCAGGCCGAGGACCCGGGCGCCGGCGTTCCGGGCGGCCTGCACCAGCAGGCTGCCCAGGCCGCCCGCCGCCGCGGTGACGACGGCCGTGTCGTCCGGGCCGAGCGGTATCTGCCGCAGGATGCCCAGGGCGGTGCGGCCGGTGCCGATCATGGCGACGGCCTCCGCGGCGTCCCGGCCGTCCGGCAGGACGTGGAGCCTCTCGACGGCGGTGACGGCGAGTTCGGCGTAACCGCCCGGCACCGTGCCCAGGTGGGCGACGACAGGCCGGCCGAGCCACTCGGGGCCGACGCCCTCCCCGACCGCCTCCACGGTGCCGGCGATCTCGCGGCCGGGGATCGTGGGCAGTTCCGGCAGCGGATAGGGGCCCTTGGGGTCGCCCGAGCGGATGGCGGTGTCGATCACGTGGACGCCGGCGGCCGCGACGGCGACGCGTACCTCGCCGGGGCCGGGTACCGGGTCCTCGGCCTTCTCGTACCGCAGGTTCCCGGCCGGGCCGAACGCGTGGAGACGGATGGCGTGCATGGTGTTTCCCCCTGGACACGACGACAGTGGGCGGTCGGATGATCCGCACCGCCCACTGTTCAACCTCAAGCGGGGTTGAGGTCAAGCGAGGAGTTTCGCCTTCGCCTTGGCGTACTCGTCCTCGGTGATGTGGCCCTGGCTCTTGAGTTCGGCGAGCTTGGCCAGCTGGTCGACGTTGCCGCCGGCCGCTCCGCCCTCGCCCGAGGCGGCCTCGCGCACATACTGCTTGAAGGCCGCGTCCATTTCCTTCGCCTGCTTCTGGTCGCGCTCGGCCATGCCCTTGCCCCTGGCGATGATGTAGATCAGCACGCCGATGAAGGGCAGGAAGATCAACAGGATGATCCAGCCGGCCTTGGCCCACCCGCCGACCGTGTGGTCACGGAAGAGGTCGCCGATGATCCGGAAGAGCAGGAAGAACCACAGCACCCAGCAGAAGATCAGGAGCATGGTCCAGAACAGGTTCAGCAACGGGTAGTTGTCGTCCATGCCCCAAGTGGACGGCGGCCGAACGGGTCGCGCACCCGGGATTGCGCCGTTCGGGCTACACGCGCGGGAAGCGCGCCGCCAGGTCCCAGATCACGGGGTTGGCGTCCAGGCCGTCGTGCATGTCGGTGAGGTCGGCGATCAGGTCGTGCAGGAAGTCGCGGGCCTCGCGGCGCAGCTCGGCGTGGGCGAGGGCGAGCGGCCGGTCGTCCGGGGCCCAGTCGGCGGAGACGTCCACGAAGCCGAAGCGGCGCTGGAAGCGGAGCCGGTCGGTGGACTCGGTGAAGTCGAGCTCGGCGTACTGCGGGCGGGCCGCGCGGCTGCCGAGCGGGTCGCGGTCCAGCTGCTCGACGATGTCGCACAGCGCCCACGCGAAGTCGAGGACCGGCACCCATCCCCAGGCTGTGGACAGTTCGCGGTCGGCCGTCACGTCCGCCAGGTAGACGTCCCCGCAGAACAGGTCGTGGCGCAGCGCCCGCACGTCCGCGGTGCGGTAGTCGGTCTGCGGGGGGTCGGGGAAGCGGCGGGAGAGCGAGTAGCCGAGGTCGATCACCCGCCGATGGTACGCGGCGGCCCCGGCGGCAGGTCCTTGTGCAGGACGGAGCAGGGACGGCCCATCTGCCGGTCCTCGCGGTGGTCGATCACCCGGTAGCCGAGCGCCCGCCAGAACGCGAGCGCGCCCGGGTTGGCGTCGAGCACGGCAAGGCGCACGCCGTCGCGGCCTCCCGCGCGCAGCCGCTCCTCGACCAGGCCCGCGAGTTCGCGTCCCACGCCCGTCCGCCGCCGGCCGCCGTCCACCATCAGCAGGCCGATCCAGGGGTAGGGGTCGAGGGGGTCCGGGTGCTCGGCGAGGGTGACGGCGATCCCGGCGAGTCCGCCGTCCGCGTCGTCGCGGGCGAGCAGCACCTCCGCGGCGGGGTGGGCCAGTTCCGCGTTGACGCTGCTCTCGACCTGCTCGGCGGTGACGTTCTCGGGGTCGGGGAAGTCCCCGGTGGCGCGGTGGAAGGCGGGAGCGGAGGCGTACAGCGCCGTCAGCTCGGCGAGGACGCCGGGCGGGAGGGAGCCGTCCACCGGGACGAGGGGTTCGAGCAGCAGCATGCCCCGCACGCTAGTCGCGTGCGGGGCATGAGGCGCCTCGTCGAGTGAGGCCCCGGATGCGTCAGAGGCCCACGCCGAAGTCGGTGGCGATGCCGGCGAGGCCGGCGGCGTAGCCCTGGCCGACCGCGCGGAACTTCCACTCGGCACCGTTGCGGTACAGCTCGCCGAAGACCATGGCGGTCTCGGTGGCCGCGTCCTCGCTGAGGTCGTAGCGGGCGATCTCGGCGCCGCCGGCCTGGTTGAGGATGCGGATGTAGGCGTTGCGCACCTGCCCGAAGTTCTGGCTGCGGGAGTCCGCGTCGTAGATGGAGACGGGGAAGACGATGCGCTCGATGTCGGCGGGCAGCCCCGCCAGGTTGACGTTGATCGCCTCGTCGTCGCCCGCGCCCTCGCCGGTGCGGTTGTCGCCCGTGTGGACGATGCTCTGGTCCGGCGTCTGCTTGTTGTTGAAGAAGACGAAGTAGGCGTCGGCGTAGACCTTGCCGCTCGGGTTGAGCGCGATGGCGCTCGCGTCGAGGTCGAAGTCGGTGCCGGTGGTGGTGCGAACGTCCCAGCCCAGGCCCACCGTGACGGCCGTCAGGCCCGGCGCTTCCTTGGTGAGCGAGACGTTGCCGCCCTTCGACAGGCTTACAGCCATGGGAGTCCCCTCCGTGATGTCGGTCATTCGTGCCGACGTCGACGCTACCTTCACGGGGGAGAACGCGGTGAGAGGCCGGCATGGTTCCTTTGCGGCGAAAACCGTGTCCCGGACCATGTCCCGGAAAATCCTGTGACGCCGGAGGCCGTCGGCGGGATCATGGGAGGCATGTCATGGCCGCCCCCACTCGTCGTCCGCGGTTCGGTCTCCATACCGGAGTCCGAGCTCATGTGGCGTTTCTCCCGGTCGTCCGGACCGGGCGGCCAGCACGTCAACACCTCCGACAGCCAGGTCGAGCTCCGATTCGATCTCGCCAATTCCGCGTCGCTGCCGCCGGTGTGGAAGCAGCGCGCCCTGGAGCGGCTCGCCTCCCGCCTCGTGGGCGGTGTCCTGGTCGTACGGGCCTCGGAGCACCGCTCGCAGTGGCGCAACCGGGAGACGGCGATGACGCGTCTGGCGGCACTGCTCGCCGAGGCGACGGCGCCGCCGCCCAAGGTGCGCCGGCCCACGAAGATCCCGCGTGGGATCAACGAGCGGCGGCTGCGGGAGAAGAAGCGCCGCGGCGACACCAAGCGCGGACGCGACCCGCGCGGCTGGGCCTGAGCGTCCCGGCGTCAGCTCAGGTGCCGGTAGCGGCCCCGGAAGTACACCAGGGGCGCGCCGTCCGCGCTGGGGACGCGGGCGGTCAGCACGCGGGCGATGACGAGCGTGTGGTCACCGGCCGCCACGCGCTGCTCGGTCTCGCACTCGAGTACGGCCAGGCCGCCGCCGAGGATGGGCGCACCCGAGACCTCGCCGCGGTAGTAGGGGACGTCCTCGAAGAGCAGCCGGTCGCTGATGCGGCCGCGCATGGCGAAGCGTCCGGCGATGTGCCGCTGGCTCTCGCTCAGCACGGACACGGCCCAACGCGACCGGCGCTCCAGCAGGTCGTCCATGCGGGACCCCTCGCGCAGGCTCACCATCACCAGGGGCGGCTCCAGGGAGACCGAGACGAAGGCGGTCGCGGTCATGCCGACGTCCTCGCCCCGCGGGCCGTCCTCGGGGTCGTGGGCGGTCACGAGGACGACGCCCGCGGCGAGGCGGCTCATGGCGGCGCGGAAGGCTTCGGCGTCCACGTCCGGGGGCGGTGGCTCGGAACCGTCGGGCACGGTCCCAGGATGAGGGATCGGAGAGGCGGAGGTGATTGACTGTGACACGCCCCGACGCTAGCCGGACAGGCGCACCACCCGCATCGGACTTCGGATCGAGCCAGGTCCTAGGACTCCCGGCCGCCCCCGGTTCCGGTCGCACACCCCCCGCTCACCTGCTCGATTGTGTTCAATGGGTGAAGGCGGACCACCGGCCTGCTCTACGCTGCGTGATCGGAACACGACAATCAGATGTGACTTGAGTCACAAGGGGCATGAATTGTTGACCCTGTGTACCGGTCGAACTGCTCGCTGTGATTCAGTTGCGGTGGGAATTGGACCACAACGGACCACAAGCAGTCTCAGGAGTTGTCGTCGAGGGCCCGGGGAGAGCGCATGGACACCGAGTCGGAGCCGTATGTCCGCCTCGCGACCCTGCGCCAGGTGCACCAGGTCGTGGCGGACCTCAACTGCGCACGGAGCCTCGCCGACACCTTGCAGGCCGTGGCCGACGGCGTCGTCAAGGGTCTCGGTTTCGAGCTGGCCGTGGTCAACCTCGTCCGGCCGGACGGTGACCTGGTCGTCGCGGCCGTCGCCGGGAGCGCCGCCGCCGAAGCCCTGATGGCCGGGCGGGTCGGCTCGCGCGCCTCCTGGGAGCGCCGGCTCACCATGGGGGAGCGCTGGGGCACCCTGCGCTTCATTCCGCACCACGAGGGCTGGGTCCTGGACGGCGACGACGTCCCCAGCTGGCCCGGCGACGGCCCGCCGCCGCGCTTCCCCGACGAATGGCACCCCGAGGACCGGCTCCTGGCGCCCATGTACGCCAACCCGACCGGCGGCGGCGAGCTGATCGGCGTCATATCCGTCGACCGGCCGGTGGGCGGACGGCGGCCCGGCCCGTGGGGCCGCGAGGCGCTGCAGATGTACGCCTTCCAGTCCGCCATCGCCATCAGCAACGCGCGTCTACGTGCAAATATGCAACGCGCCCTGGTCCGTCTGGAACGCGAGCAGCAGGCCCTGCGGGCCAGCGAGGAGAGCTTCCGGCAGGCCTTCGAGTACGCCCCCAGCGGCATGGCCATCGCCGAGATGGGCGGCGACCAGCACGGCAAGCTCGTCCGCACCAATGACGCGCTGTGCCGGCTGCTCGGCCGCCCGGCCGCCGTGCTGCGCCGCTACTCCTTCTCCGACCTCGTCCACCCCGAGGACGTCGGCGTCCTGCTGCGCACCAGTGCCGAGGGCGGCCGCGCCGAACTGCGGCTGCAGCGCCGCGACGGCTCGTACCTGTGGGTGAGCCTGCGCAACTCCGTGGTCGCCGACACCGCCGACGGGCCGCGCTTCCTGCTCACCCACGTCGAGGACATCGAGGAACGCAAGGGCCGCGAGCTCGCCCTCGCCCACCGCGCCAGCCACGACTCGCTCACCGGCCTGCCCAACAGCGCCGAACTGCGCGCCCGGCTCTCCGGCAAGATCTGCGCCCGCCCCCAGGCCCCCGACGCCGACGGCCACACGGCCGCCCACGCGGGCGGCGACGAGTTCGCCTACACCTACGACTACGACCCGGTCGAGCGCGGCGCCCCGCCGGCGGGCTTCGACCACCACACCCACACCGTCGCCCCGTCCGACGAGGGCGAGGGGGGCAAGGGCCTGGCCGTGCTCTTCTGCGACCTGGACGGCTTCAAGTCGATCAACGACCGCTTCGGCCACCACACCGGCGACGCCGTGCTCATCGAGGTCGCCCGCCGCCTCACCAGCGCCGTACGGGACGGCGACACGGTGGCCCGGCTCGGCGGCGACGAGTTCGTCGTCCTCGCCGACGGCCTCGGCCGGGAGGACGCCGAGGACCTCGCGGTGCGGCTGCGCAACGCGATCATCCCGCCGATCCGCTTCGAGGGCCGCGCGGTCCGGGTCGGCGCCAGTTTCGGCATCGGCTGGGCCGGCTGCGGCATGACCGCGGACGAGGTGCTGCAATCCGCGGACCAGCGCATGTACATCGAGAAGCGCTCCCGCAACGGCACCCGAAGCCACCGCCGCGCCGCGGGCTGACCGCCGCGCGCGCCTCCTCCTTCGCGGAGGGGGCGCCTCCAACCTGGGGAGTACCCGGGATCGCTCTGCCGGTTGACTCCTGCACGCATCTCGGGTGCCTACGCTGGGTTACGTGCAGCGTCTCTACGACTTCCTCCGCAGGCACCCGACCGCGGTCGACACCTTCTGGGCCGTCGTCCTGCTCGGGTTCTCCGGCCTGTGGATCGCGGCGACGGAGCTGCGGGCCGGGGGGTCGGTCGCCGCGGTGCCGCTGGCGTTCGCGCTGTCCACCGTGGTCGCGCTGCGCCGCCGCATGCCGGAGAAGATGCTGCTGCTGGCGATCGCCGTCGGCGTGACCCAGCTGATCGTCGACGTCGAGGTCAACCCCGGCGACTTCGCCATGCTGGTGATCATCTACACCGTCGCCGCCAACGGCGCCCGCTGGGCCTCCCGGCTCGGCCTGGGCGTGGGGCTGGTGGCCTCGACCATCGCCACCCTGCGCTGGCCCAACGAGGGCGAGGAGACGGGCCAGTGGGCCAACGCCGTCGCCGCCTTCTTCCTCGCCGTCCCCTTCCTGCTGGCCTGGGTGATCGGCGACAGCCTCCGCACCCGCCGCGCCTACTACGCCGAACTGGAGGAACGCGCCGCCCGGTTGCAACGCGAGCGCGAGGCGCAGTCCAAGGCCGCCGTCGCCGCCGAACGCGCCCGTATCGCCCGCGAACTGCACGACGTCGTCGCCCACAACGTCTCCGTCATGGTCGTCCAGGCCGACGGCGCCGCCTATGTGCTGGACGCCTCCCCGGAGCAGGCCAAACAGGCCCTGGAGACCATCTCCACCACCGGTCGCCAGGCGCTCACCGAGATGCGCCGCCTGCTCGGGGTGCTGCGCGCGGGCGACGACGGCGGCGGCGAGTACGTGCCGCAGCCCGGGGTCGACCAGCTCACCGACCTCATAGAGCAGGTCCGGGGTGCCGGCCTCCCGGTCGCCTTCGAGGTCGAGGGCGAGTCCCGGCCACTGGCCAGCGGCGTCGAACTCACCGCGTACCGCATCGTGCAGGAGGCGCTCACCAACACCCGCAAGCACGGCGGCCCCGAGGCCCGCGCCAAGGTGCGGCTCACCTTCGGCGACAGCGATCTCAGCCTGCTCATCGAGGACGACGGCCGCGGCGCCCAGCAGGAGCTCTACGAGGGCGGCGGCGAGGACGGCCAGGGCCAGGGCCTCATCGGCATGCGCGAACGGGTCGGCATGGTGAGCGGCACCCTCGACGCCGGACCGCGCCCCGGCGGCGGCTTCCGCATCAACGCGGTGCTCCCGGTGAAGACCGCGCGCTAGCCGGTCCGTGCCGGGGCGCGGCGACAGACACGACAGGAAAAGGGAAAGAGGACCGGACCCATGGCGATCCGCGTGATGCTCGTCGACGACCAGGTGCTGCTGCGCACCGGCTTCCGCATGGTGCTGCAGGCGCAGCCCGACATGGAGGTCGTCGCCGAGGCGGGCGACGGCGCGGAGGCCGTCGAGATCCTCCGCACCACCCCGGTGGACGTGGTCCTCATGGACGTCCGCATGCCGCGCCTGGACGGCGTGGAGGCCACCCGCCAGATCTGCGGCGCCCCGGACCGCACGCCCGACGACGGCGGCCCGCGCGTGCTCATCCTGACCACCTTCGACCTCGACGAGTACGCCTTCTCCGCCCTCAAGGCGGGCGCGAGCGGCTTCATGCTCAAGGACGTTCCGCCGGACGAGCTGCTCACGGCGATCCGCGCCGTCCACAGCGGCGACGCGGTCGTCGCCCCGAGCACCACCCGGCGCCTGCTCGACCGCTTCACGCCGCTGCTGCCGAGCGCGAAGCAGCCGACGCACAAGGAGCTGGATCGGCTGACGGACCGCGAGCGGGAGGTGCTGCTGCTGGTCGCCCAGGGGCTGTCCAACGGGGAGATCGCGGCGAAGCTGGTGCTCAGCGAGGCGACGGTGAAGACGCACGTGGGGCGCATCTTGACGAAGCTGGATTTGCGGGACCGGGTGCAGGCGGTGGTGCTCGCGTACGAGACGGGGCTTGTGCGGGCGGGGGGTGGCGGCGCGGCCTGAGCGTTCCGCGGGCCCGGGTTGTTGTGTGCGGGTGCGTTGTGGTTGCGGTTGGGGGTCCCCCGCCCTCCCGCCCTCCCCCAGCCTTCGGCCGGGGGGACCCCCACCAACGCTCGCGGTTTACGCCGACATCATTCGGCGCCGGGTCCGCCGCTCGTCTCCCCCCAGCCTTCGGCCGGGGGGAGCACCCCGCCACACCCCCTCCGGTCGTTGGCGCGCACGACGGCCGGAGGGGGTCAGCAAGGCACTCGCGGCGACCCCGAACCGCTTGCCTACCCCCTGCGTCCGCCAGTTACCGCTGGGCGGTGCGCCCTTGGGGTGCCTGACCCGGTGGGGGTCGGCTAGGCAACCGGGGCGCCCCCGGACCGCCCACTTACCCCCCTCCGGGGATCAGGCGCGCTACGAGAGGGAGGGGGTGGGGTCGTAGGGGTGGGCGTTCTGGACACTGGGCGTATTTGTGTGCGGCACCCGGGGTGACCAGGGAAAGTGCCCGTCACGCACGTAAATATGCGTCCAGAATGCCCAGCCCCGGAGGCCCCGCACCCGGCCCACCCTCACACGCGCGAGGCGGTGCCTGACCGCGCCGGGCAATCGGGAGGGCGGGCGGGGGACAGCCCGCCGCAGGCGCAAACGACCCGCACACAAACGCCGGGCCGCACACGACAACCCGGCCCGGCACAACTCACGCGGCCCCGCGCACGGCCCCCACGAACCGCAGGAAGTCCGCGACAGCGTCCCCCACGGCCCCCGGGTCCCACTCAAGCGCGGACGCCCCCACCGTGACCTCCGTCATCCCCACCCCCGGCACTTCCCCTCCGCTCCAGCGGCCGAACAGCGCCGTCTTCGTCTCCTCCGCCTGCCGCACCGCGGCCTCGTTCAGGACGTCCGGGGACTCCGCGAGCCACACCTGGAACTGGTGCGTGTGCGGGATCTCCGGGTGCACCCGGACCCAGCCCGCCCCCGCCGCGAGTGCGTCCCGCAGCGCCGCCGCGACGACCTTGGCGTGCGCCACGTACTCCGGCAGGCGCGGCAGCTCGTGGTCGAGCCCGTCGAGCGCCGCCAGCACCGCAGGCCACTGCTGGAAGACGAGCCCGCCGTAACGGTGCCGCCAGGTGCGGGCCTCCGCGGCCAGGTCGGCGGGGCCGGCCAAGGCGGCGCCGGAGATGCCGCCGAGGGACTTGTAGAAGGAGACGTACACGCTGTCGGCGAGCCCCGCGATCTCCTCCAGCGGCTGCCCGAAGTGCGGCGGGCACTCCCACAGCCGGGCGCCGTCGAAGTGGACGACGGCGTCGCGCTCGCGTGCCGCGGCCACGGTGGCGGTGAGTTTGTCCCAGGTGGGGAGGACGAATCCGGCGTCGCGGAGCGGCAGCTCCAGCATGAGCGTGCCGAAGGGCTCGTCCATGCCGCGCACCTCGTCCGCGTCGGGTATGCGGCGGGCCGTGGTGGGGTGGACGGTCCGCAGCCCGCTCAGCGCGGACAGCGCGCCGCGCTCGTGCACCTCGGGGTGGGCCAGCGGGTGCAGCGCGACGACCGGGTTGCCGGTGCGTCCCGCCCAGCAGCGCAGGGCGACCTGCTGGGCCGTGGTCCCGGTGGGGAACCAGACGGCCTCCTCCGTGCCGAGCAGCCCGGCCACCCGGTGCTCCAGCTCGGCGACGATCCCGTCGCCGTACATGTCCGGCGGGCCGTCGAGGCCGTCCCGTCCGGCCAGCCCGGCCAGCCGTTCGCGCATCGTGGGGGGCTTCCCGTGGGACAGCACGCGGTCGCAGGAGCGTACGGCGGCGATGCGCCGCGCCTTCTCGTCATCGGCAGAGGTCATGCACCGATCCTGCCGCCCCGGAGGGCGCCGGGAAACATTCGCGTAGCATTGACGAGAACGTCCGGTACCCCCGTGAGGACTGGAACGGAAGGCCATGGCAGCGTGAACGCATCGCACACCCCGGGGCCCCTGCCCCCCGACGTGGAGGCCCGCCCCGCGCGGCTCACGGTCGGCGTCGTCGGCGCGGGTCGGGTCGGTCCCGCGCTCGCGGCCGCGCTGCGACTCGCCGGGCACCACCCGGTCGCGGCGTCGGGTGTGTCCGACGCCTCACGGCGCCGTGCCGCCGCCCTGCTGCCCGACGTGCCGCTGGTGGAGCCCGCCGAGGTGCTGGCCCGCTCCGAGCTCGTCCTGCTGACGGTGCCGGACGACGCGCTGCCGGAGCTTGTGGCAGGGCTCGCCGAGACCGGAGCCGTACGGCCGGGCCAGTTGCTGGTGCACACCTCGGGCCGGTACGGCGCGGGCGTGCTGGAGCCCGCGCTGCGCGCCGGCGGACTGCCGCTGGCCCTGCATCCGGCGATGACCTTCACCGGCACCTCCGTCGACGTGCAGCGGCTGGCCGGCTGCTCCTTCGGCGTCACGGCGCCGCCGGAGCTGCGGATGGCCGCCGAGGCCCTGGTGATCGAGATGGGCGGCGAGCCCGAGTGGATCGAGGAGTCGGCCCGTCCGCTCTACCACGCGGGTCTGGCGATCGGCGCGAACCACCTGGTGACGCTGGTCGCCCAGTCCATGGAGCTGCTGCGCGCCTCGGGCGTCGCCGAGCCCGGCCGCATGCTGGGCCCGCTGCTCGGCGCGGCCCTGGACAACGCGCTGCGCTCCGGTGACGCCGCCCTCACCGGCCCGGTCGCCCGGGGTGACGCGGGCACGGTCTCCGCGCACCTGGCCGAGCTGCGCCGGCACGCGCCGGAGATGGTGGCGCCGTACGTCGCGATGGCCCGCGCCACGGCGGACCGCGCGCTGGCCGGCGGCATGCTGAAGCCCGAGTTCGCCGAGGCGCTGCTGGGCGTCCTGGCGGACGGCACCGAGGGGGGAGAGCGATGACCCGGCTGGTGCACACCGCGCGCGAGCTGCGGGAGGCCGTCGCGGGCCGCCCCGGCGAGGCCGGTGTCGTCATGACCATGGGCGCGCTGCACGAGGGGCACGCCACGCTCGTGCGGACCGCCCGTGAGCGGGTGGGCGACGGCACCGTCGTCGTCACGGTGTTCGTCAACCCCTTGCAGTTCGGCCCGAACGAGGACTTCGACCGCTATCCGCGCACCCTCGACGCCGACGTCGAGATCGCCGGGCGGGCGGGCGCGGACATCGTCTTCGCGCCCTCCGTCGACGAGGTCTACCCGGGCGGGCGGCCGCAGGTGCGGATCAGCGCCGGGCCGATGGGCGAGGGCTACGAGGGCGCCTCGCGCCCCGGCCACTTCGACGGCATGCTGACCGTCGTCGCCAAGCTGCTCCACCTGACCCGGCCGGACGTGGCCTTCTACGGTCAGAAGGACGCCCAGCAACTGGCCCTGATCCGCCGCATGGTGACCGATCTGAACTTCCCGGCCGAGATCGTGGGGGTCCCCACGGTCCGCGAGCCGGACGGCCTGGCCCTGTCCAGCCGCAACCGCTACCTCTCCGCGGGCGACCGCGAGAGAGCCCTCACCCTCTCCCAGGCCCTGTTCGCCGGCTGCGAGGCGCTGGAGGACGGGCCGGACGGCGTACGGGCCGCCGCGCGCTCGGTGCTGGAGAAGGGCGACGGTCTCGCGGTGGACTACCTCGCCCTGATCGACCCGCGCGACTTCACCGAGGCCGCCCCCGACCACAGCGGGCCGGCGGTGCTCGCGGTCGCCGCCAAGGTCGGCACGACCCGGCTGATCGACAACATCCCCCTGGAGTTCGGAGCCCGCCGATGAGCGGCACAGGTACAGGCATACGACTGCACGCCCCCGCGCCCGGCTGGGCGCACGAGGCGGACGTGGTGGTGGTCGGGTCCGGCGTGGCGGGGCTGACGGTCGCGCTGCGCTGCGCCGCGCAGGGCGCCAAGGTCACCGTCGTCACCAAGGCCCGGCTCGACGACGGCTCCACGCGCTGGGCGCAGGGCGGCATCGCCGCCGCCCTCGGCGAGGGGGACACCCCGGAGCAGCACCTGGACGACACCCTCGTCGCGGGTGCCGGGCTCTGCGACGAGGAGGCCGTGCGCATCCTGGTCACCGAGGGGCCCGACGCCGTCCGCCGGCTGATCGCCACGGGCGCGCACTTCGACACCAGCGAGACGACGGGCGAGATCCTGCTGACCCGGGAGGGCGGTCACCACCGCCGCCGGATCGCCCACGCGGGCGGCGACGCGACGGGTCTGGAGATCTCCCGGGCGCTGATCGAGGCCGTGCGCGAGGCCGGGATCGAGTTCGTCGAGAACGCGCTCGTGCTCGACCTGCTGACCGACGCCGAGGGCCGTGCCGCGGGCGTCACCCTGCACGTCATGGGCGAGGGGCAGCGCGACGGCGTCGGTGCCGTACGGGCCCGGGCGGTGGTGCTGGCGACGGGCGGCATGGGCCAGGTCTTCTCGGCCACGACCAACCCCGCGGTGTCCACGGGTGACGGGGTGGCGCTGGCGCTGCGCGCCGGCGCGGAGGTCTCGGACCTGGAGTTCGTGCAGTTCCATCCGACCGTGCTCTTCCTCGGCCCGGACGCCGAGGGCCAGCAGCCGCTGGTCTCCGAGGCCGTGCGCGGCGAGGGCGCGTACCTCGTCGACGCCGACGGGGTGCGCTTCATGCAGGGGCAGCACGAGCTGGCCGAGCTGGCGCCGCGCGACATCGTCGCCAAGGGCATCACGCGCCGCATGCAGGAGACCGGCACCGAGCACATGTACCTCGACGGGCGGCACTTCGGCGCGGAGATGTGGGAGCGCCGCTTCCCGACGATCCTGGCCGCCTGCCGCGCCAACGGCATCGACCCGGTCACGCAGCCCATCCCGGTGGCTCCGGCGGCGCACTACGCCTCCGGCGGGGTACGCACCGATCTGCGCGGCCGCACCACGGTGCCGGGCCTGTACGCGTGCGGCGAGGTCGCCTGCACGGGCGTGCACGGCGCGAACCGGCTGGCGTCCAACTCCCTCCTGGAGGGGCTGGTCTTCGCCGAGCGCATCGCCGCGGACATCGCCGAGCACCCCGCGGCGCCCGGCGCGCCGGTGGTCCCCGACCCGAGCCGCTTCCCGCTGCTGCCGTCCGGGGCCCGCTTCGAGATCCAGCGGATCATGACGCGCGGCGCCGGGGTGCTGCGCAGCGAGGCCAGCCTGGAGGAGGCGGCGGCGGCGCTGGGCCGGATGTACGCCGACGCCGCGGAGCTGCTGGAGCGCGACGGCAAGACGGCCGAGCCCTGTGTGGAGAACTGGGAGGCGACCAACCTCTGCCTGGTCGCCCGGGTCCTGGTGGAGGCGGCCCGCCGCCGCGAGGAGACCCGCGGCTGCCACTGGCGCGAGGACCGGCCCGAGCGGGACGACGAGAACTGGCGCAGGCACATCGTCGTACGGCTTCCGTCCGGTGCGGCGGCACCCGTCGCACCCACTAGTCTCACCATCCACACCACCCCCACAGCGGACCTCCCCGCGACCCGTCCCGGAACGGAGCACCTGCGATGAGCACGCCCGACCTCCCCCTCCTGCAGATCGGCGGCGCAAGTGGCGGCGGCGGTGGCTGCGGTGACGGCTGCGGCTGCGGTTCCGGCGACGCGTACGCCCACGACCCCGCCGAGTGCGGCCTGGACCCGGACCTGGCACAGCTGCTGGCCGACGCCGGGCTGGACCCGGTGCTGGTCGAGGACGTCGCGCACATGGCCATCGAGGAGGACCTGGACGGTGGGGTGGACGTCACCACCGTGGCCACCATCCCCGAGGACGCCCTGGCCACCGGTGACTTCACCGCGCGCGAGGCCGGCGTGGTCGCCGGGCTGCGGGTCGCCGAGGCGGTCCTTTCCATCGTGTGCACCGACGAGTTCGAGGTCGAGCGGCACGTCGAGGACGGCGACCGGGTCGAGGCGGGTCAGGTGCTGCTCTCCGTGCGCACCCGTACGAGGGACCTGCTGACCGCCGAGCGCAGCGCGCTCAACCTGATGTGCCGGCTGTCCGGGATCGCCACCGCCACGCGCCGCTGGGCCGACGCGCTG
Source organism: Streptomyces sp. NPDC026673 (assembly GCF_040638135.1). Lineage (NCBI taxonomy): Bacteria > Bacillati > Actinomycetota > Actinomycetes > Kitasatosporales > Streptomycetaceae > Streptomyces > Streptomyces sp. NPDC026673. Next base: position 80,222 of record NZ_JBEZXR010000038.1, read on the forward strand.
GAGGGCACCAAGGCGGAGGTCCGCGACACCCGGAAGACGACCCCGGGTTTGCGCGCCCTGGAGAAGTACGCGGTCCGCTGCGGCGGAGGCGTCAACCACCGCATGTCGCTGTCGGACGCGGCCCTGGTGAAGGACAACCACGTCGTCGCCGCGGGCGGCGTCGCGGCGGCCTTCAAGGCCGTCCGCGAGGAGTTCCCCGATCTGGCGATCGAGGTGGAGGTCGACACCCTGCACCAGGTCCGCGAGGTCCTGGACGCGGGCGCGGACCTGATCCTGCTCGACAACTTCACCCCCTCCGAGACGGAGGAGGCGGTCGCCATCGTCGCGGGCCGCGCCGTGCTGGAGTCCTCCGGGCGGCTCACCCTGGACAACGCCCGCGCGTACGCGGAGACCGGCGTCGACTACCTGGCCGTGGGCGCGCTGACGCACTCCTCTCCGATCCTCGACATCGGCCTGGACCTGCGGGCCGAGGGGTCGGAGCGGGACTGATGCTTCTCACCATCGACGTCGGCAACACCCACACCGTCCTGGGGCTGTTCGACGGGGACGAGATCGTCGAGCACTGGCGGGTCTCCACCGACGCACGCCGCACGGCGGACGAGATGGCGGTCCTCATGCAGGGCCTGATGGGCATGCACCCGCTGCTGGGCGAGGAGCTGGGCGACAACATCCACGGGATCGCCATCTGCTCCACCGTCCCCTCCGTCCTGCACGAGCTGCGCGAGGTGACCCGCCGCTACTACGGCGACGTCCCCGCCGTCCTGGTCGAGCCCGGCGTCAAGACCGGTGTCCCGGTGCTCACCGACAACCCCAAGGAAGTCGGCTCCGACCGGATCATCAATTCCCTCGCGGCCGTCCACCTCTACGGCGGCCCCTGCATCGTCGTGGACTTCGGCACGGCCACCACCTTCGACGCGGTCACGGCGCGCGGCGAGTACGCGGGCGGCGCGATCGCCCCCGGCATCGAGATCTCCGTCGACGCGCTGGGCGCCCGGGGCGCCCAGCTGCGCAAGGTCGAACTGACCCGTCCGCGCAGCGTCATCGGCAAGAACACCATCGAGGCCATGCAGTCCGGCATCCTGTACGGCTTCGCCGGCCAGGTGGACGGCGTGGCCGAGCGCATGGCGCGGGAGCTCGCCGACGACCCGGACGACGTCACGGTCATCGCCACCGGCGGTCTGGCCCCGCTGGTGCTGGGCGAGTCGGCGGTCATCGACGTCCACGAGCCCTGGCTGACCCTGATAGGCCTCCGGCTGGTCTACGAGCGGAACGTGTCGACGACCTGACGCCGTGGCGGGTGCGCGGGAGGAGGACGCCCGCGGCGCGCCCGGGCATATCTGGTTACGCGTATTTTGTCCGCTTAGTACGTAAAGTCAGACCATGCCCACGCCACACGGGTCCCGAGGCGGAATGGCGTTCAGCGCGGATGAACTGCGCGTGCTCCGGCGCGCCCTCTCAGCGGCCCTACAGTCCAGCACCACCATCCCCACCCCCGACGAGGTCAGGGACTATCTGCGCCTCGCCGAGGGCGTCGACGAGGCGGCCCGCGAGGGCGGGCGGCTGCGGACCTTCCAGCTCGCGGAGCTCGCCCGCTACCGGGCGGCGCTGCCCGGCAGCGCCGCCGGCTATCTGGAACGGTTGACGGGGGCGCTCGACACGGGGTACGTGCCCCTGCCGGACGACCTCGCCGCGCTGCGCCGACTGCACGACGCGCCGTGCACCGACGCCGAGGCGCACCGCAGGCGCGCCGTGCTGCGCCGCTGCGAGCACCTGGCGGAACTCGACGTGCGCGCCCGCCTGGAGGCGCGCATCCCGGCCCCCGCGCAGCCCTGCGGCACGCCCTCCGCGGGCCGGGCCCGGCTGCGCGCGCTGCCCGGCGGGCGGGCCGCGTCCGACGAGCCCAAGCCGGGCCCCAAGCCCGAGCCCAAGACGCCCCCCGCCGACCCGGCGGCGCCCGAACCGGGCGACCCGAAGCGCAAGGTGCCCACGCCGGCCGAGATCTTCCCGCCGCGCCGCCGCACCCCGCCGCCGCCCGAGGAGCGTGCCACGGGCTGACGGTCGGTCACCGCACAACCATCGGAAGGCGCCACGAGTCCATCTCGTGGCGTCTTCCCCGCGTTCACGGGTGCGCCACCCGACTGTCGACTTCCTCAGGGGGAACCCGGCATGAGACCCACCCGCTTCGCCGCGTGCGCCGCGGCTGCCGTCACGACCCTCGCGGCCGGACTCGCCGCCGCCGCGGGCCCGGCGTCGGCCGCGCCCGCCAGGGAGCTCTACCTGACCGCCCCGGTCGACGTCGGGGTGGCCGCGTCGGGCACCGCGTACAAGACCTTCGAGGTGACCGCCCGGGCCCAGCGCCAGGGCGAGGCGTCGGAGCCCGCCCACGAGGTCGTCGTCACCCTCGACCTCGCGGGCCTGGCCGGAGTCGTGGACGTGGTGCTCCCCGCGGACCTGTGCGCCACCTCCGGCACCACCGCCACCTGCTCGCTGGGCGAGGTCGACCACATCGGCACGGCGATACCCGTGAAGGTGCGGGCCGCCTCCGGCTCGCGGGCCGACGGCGCCGGGACGCTGCGCTACACCGTCACCGCGAAGGACGCCGCGGCGCATCCGGACAACACGGCCGCCACGCGGATCACGGTCGGCTCCGGTCCGGACCTGACGGTGCCGAAGCGGTCGACCGTCTCCGACGTGCGGCCCGGCGACACCCTCGAACTGCCGGTCGTCATCGCCAACACCGGCGACCGGCCGACCCGCGGCGGCGTCTCCGTCCTGGTGCAGACCGGCCTCACCGAGTCCTCCGGCCGGGATCTGGTGGTGGCGGGCGACTTCGGCAACTGCCGGTACGACCTGGAGTACACCGAGGGCGATCCGCAGAGCGGCTTCGTCTGCCACTTCGACACCGACATCGCCCCGGGCGAGGTGTGGGAACTCGCGCGGCCGCTGCGGATCGAGGTGGGGCCCGACGCCGGCGACGGCACGGTGGGCTATCAGGCCGACGTGATCGGCGGGGACCTCGACGAGGAGGCGGTCCGCGGGACGCCCGGCACCGGAGCCCCGCTCACCCTCGTCCGTACGACCCCCGCCCCGGCGGCGAAGGCGGCGGGCGGTCCGGGGACGGCTGCCCGGACCTCCGCCACGCCCGAGGGCCGGGACATCGACTACGGCGACAACACCGGCGGCCTGGTCGTCCGGCTCGCCGCCCCCGGCACCCCGGCCCCCGGCCACCGCGGGGCGGACCTGGTGGCCATCGGGGACACGGTCCGCACGACGGTCGGCGACCGTGCGACGGCCGTCGTGGGCCTGCGCAACGAGGGCGACGAGGCCGCCTCCGCGCTCGGCTCCAGTGAGACCGGACCTGCCACGTGGGTCGCGGTGGAGATCCCCGACGGGGTGCGGGTGACCGCGCGCGACCGCGCCTGCAGGCTGACGACCAGCGCGGACTGGGACGACTACCCCGGCGGGGTCACCTTCGGCGACGACCCCGGGGACGTCGCGCCCGTGCCGACCGGAACGATCTACTACTGCTCCACCCGGCACACGATCGAGCCCGGCACCGATCAGACGTTCTCCTTCACCATCGTCGCGGACCGGACGCTGGACGAGGCGACCGGCCTGGTCTTCGCGGCCTCGGGCTACGGCGCCGACCTGAAGGACCAGAAGAACAACGCGGGCACCCTCTCCGTCACGGCGGCCGAGGCGCCGTCCGGCTCCGGCGGCTCCACCGTCGTTCCGGCCGGCGGGACCGGCGGCTCCCTCGCCGCCACCGGAACGGCTCCCGTGCGCGCCCTGGCGGCCGGTTCCGCGGCCTGCGCGGCCCTGGGGGTCCTCCTGTCGGCGGCGGCCCGCCGCAGGGCGCGTACGGAGGCGTAGCCCCTTCGGGAACCCCCTCCCGCGAGCGCTCGCGCGACCGCGGCGGGCGGCCTCGGCGGCGTACCAGCCGATCCCGAAACCGTCGCCGTTGGTCGGCTCGACGCCCCTCCGGGAGTGCTGGCTCGGGTCGATCAGGGGGTGCGGC
>NZ_JBEZXR010000039.1:0-81852 GCF_040638135.1 Streptomyces sp. NPDC026673
GTGCCGCACAACAAATACACGTAAGTGTCCAGAACGCCCACCCCTACGACCCCGCCCCCTCCGTCTCGTAGCGCGCCTGATCCCCGGAGGGGGGTAAGAAAGCGGTCCGCGGTCGCCGCAAGCACCCGACTCACCCCCACCGGGTCAGGCGCCTCATGGGGTGCCGCCGCCCAGTGGTAGCTGGGGATGCAGGGGGTGAGAAAGCGGTTCGGGGTTGCCGCGAGTGCCTTGCTGACCCCTCCTCCGGTCGTCGTGCGCCCACACGACCGGAGGGGGTGTGGCGGGGTGCTCCCCCTGGCCGAAGGCTGGGGGAGACGAGCGGTGCGCGCGGTGCCGAATGTTGTGGGGCAGCGCCGCGAGCGCCGAGGTGGGGGTACCCCCGGCCGGAGGCTGGGGGAGTGCGCCGGCGCGGCACCGACCCCACGCCAACAGAGCGCAAGCCCGCACCGACCGCGCCGGATGGGGGCACCCCCGGCCGAAGGTTGGGGGAGGGCGGGCGGGCGGGGAAACCCCCAACAGCAACCACAACGGCGCCGCAGACGACGACGCCCCCCGCCCACGGAACCCGTGGGCGGGGGGCGTCGCGGCGAACCGCCCCGTAGGGGCTACCGCTTGCGGAGGTGGAACGTGAGCCCGAGCGCCTCGTCCGCGAAGGCCGGGCCGTACCCCTCCTCGGGCCCGCCGGAGGCGAAGTCCGTCGCGAGGACCTCGTCCGCGACGAGCCGCGCGTGCTCCTCCAGCGCCGCGGCGAGCTCCGCGTCCGCCGCGGCCCAGCGCAGCGCGATGCGGTCCGCGACGTCCAGGCCGCTGTTCTTGCGGGCCTCCTGGACGAGCCGGATGACGTCGCGGGCCAGGCCCGCCCGGCGCAGCTCCGGGGTGATCTCCAGGTCGAGCGCCACGGTCGCGCCGGAGTCGGACGCGACGGACCAGCCCTCGCGCGGGGTCTCCGTGATGATCACTTCCTCCGCCGACAGGGCGACCGGCTCGCCGTCCACCAGCACCGACGCGTTGCCCTCGCGGAGCGCCAGCGAGAGCGCCGCCGCGTCGCACTCGGCGACGGCCTTGGCGACGGCCTGGACGCCCTTGCCGAAGCGCTTGCCGAGCGCGCGGAAGTTGGCCTTGGCGGTGGTGTCCACCAGGGAGCCGCCGACCGCGCTGAGGGACGCCAGGGAGGCGACGTTGAGCTCCTCGGCGATCTGCGCCCGCAGCTCCTCGCCCAGGGCGTCGAAGCCGGAGGCGGCCACCAGGGCCCGCGAAAGGGGCTGGCGGGTCTTGACCCCGGACTCGGCACGCGTGGCGCGGCCGAGCTCCACCAGGCGGCGTACGAGGGCCATCTGGTCGGACAGGACGGGGTCGACCAGCGCCTCGTCCACCGCCGGCCAGCTCGCCAGGTGCACCGACTCCGGGGCGCCCGGGGTGACCGGGACGACCAGGTCCTGCCAGACGCGCTCGGTGATGAAGGGGACCAGCGGCGCCATCAGCCGGGTCACCGTCTCGACGACGTCGTGCAGGGTGCGCAGCGCCGCCTTGTCGCCCTGCCAGAAGCGGCGGCGGGAACGGCGCACGTACCAGTTGGACAGGTCGTCGACGAAGGACGAGAGCAGCTTGCCCGCGCGCTGGGTGTCGTAGGACTCCAGGGCGTCGGTGACGTCCCGTACCAGCGCGCCCAGTTCGCCGAGCAGCCAGCGGTCCAGCAGCGGGCGCTCGGCCGGGGCCGGGTCGGCCCCGCTCGGGGCCCAGTCGGAGGTACGGGCGTACAGCGCCTGGAAGGCCACCGTGTTCCAGTACGTCAGAAGGGTCTTGCGGACGACCTCCTGGATCGTTCCGTGGCCGACCCGGCGGGCGGCCCAGGGCGAGCCGCCGGCCGCCATGAACCAGCGCACCGCGTCGGCGCCGTGCTGGTCCATGAGCGGGATGGGCTGGAGGATGTTGCCCAGGTGCTTGGACATCTTCCGGCCGTCCTCGGCGAGGATGTGGCCCAGGCAGACCACGTTCTCGTACGCGTTCCGGTCGAAGACCAGGGTGCCGACCGCCATCAGCGTGTAGAACCAGCCGCGGGTCTGGTCGATCGCCTCGGAGATGAACTGCGCCGGGTAGGTGCCCTCGAAGCGCTCCTTGTTCCGGTACGGGTAGCCCCACTGCGCGAACGGCATGGAGCCCGAGTCGTACCAGGCGTCGATGACCTCGGGCACGCGCACGGCCGTGGCGGAGCACTGCGGGCACGCGAAGGTGACGTCGTCGATGAAGGGGCGGTGCGGGTCGAGGCCGGTCTGGTCGGTGCCGGTCAGCTCCGACAGCTCGGACAGGGAGCCCACGCAGGTGAGGTGGTCCTCCTCGCAGCGCCAGATGGGCAGCGGCGTGCCCCAGTAGCGGTTGCGGGAGAGCGCCCAGTCGATGTTGTTGTTGAGCCAGTCGCCGAAACGGCCGTGCTTGACCGCCTCCGGGTACCAGTTGGTGCGCTCGTTCTCGCGGAGCAGGGCGTCCTTGACCGCGGTCGTGCGGATGTACCAGGACGGCTGCGCGTAGTAGAGCAGCGCGGTGTGGCAGCGCCAGCAGTGCGGGTAGCTGTGCTCGTACGGCAGGTGCCGGAAGAGCAGGCCGCGCGCCTGAAGGTCGTCGACGAGCGCCTCGTCGGCCTTCTTGAAGAACTGGCCGCCGACGAGCTCCAGGCCCTCCTCGAAAGTGCCGTCGGGGCGCACCGGGTTGACGACGGGGAGGCCGTAGGCGCGGCAGGTCTTGAGGTCGTCCTCACCGAAGGCGGGCGCCTGGTGGACCAGGCCGGTGCCGTCCTCGGTCGTCACGTACTCGGCGTTGACGACGAAGTGGGCGCCTTCCATCTCGACCAGGCCGAAGGGCCGGTCGTACGTCCAGCGCTCCATCTCGCGGCCGGTGAAGCTCTGCCCGGTGGGCTCCCAGCCCTCGCCCAGCGCCTTGCCGAGCAGCGGCTCGGCGACGACCAGCTTCTCCGCGCCGTCGGTGGCGACGACGTAGGTGACGTCGGGGTGGGCGGCGACCGCGGTGTTGGACACCAGCGTCCACGGGGTGGTCGTCCACACCAGGAGCGCCGCCTCGCCGGCGAGCGGGCCGGAGGTGAGCGGGAAACGGACGTAGACCGAGGGGTCGACGACGGTCTCGTAGCCCTGCGCCAGCTCGTGGTCGGACAGGCCGGTGCCGCAACGCGGGCACCAGGGCGCGACGCGGTGGTCCTGGACCAGCAGGCCCTTGTCGAAGATCTGCTTCAGCGACCACCAGACGGACTCGATGTACTCCGGGTCCATCGTCCGGTAGGCGTCGTCGAGGTCCACCCAGTACCCCATGCGGGTGGTCAGCTCGGCGAAGGCGTCGGTGTGCCGGGTGACGGACTCGCGGCACTTGGCGTTGAACTCGGCGATGCCGTACGCCTCGATGTCCTTCTTGCCGGAGAAGCCCAGCTCCTTCTCGACGGCCAGCTCGACCGGGAGGCCGTGGCAGTCCCAGCCGGCCTTGCGGGTCACGTGGTGGCCCTGCATGGTCTTGAAGCGCGGGAACACGTCCTTGAAGACGCGTGCCTCGATGTGGTGCGCGCCGGGCATGCCGTTGGCGGTGGGCGGCCCCTCGTAGAAGACCCACTCGGGCTTGCCCTCGGTCTGCTCCAGGGAGCGGGCGAAGACCTTGTTCTCCTGCCAGAACGCGAGCACGTCGTGCTCCAGCGCGGGCAGGTCGACCTGGGCGGGGACCTGGCGGTACTGCGTCATCGGATCTGCCTCCGGCGGACACGTTCGCGTGCGTATTCCGTCGGAGGGACGAGAGCGCGTGCTGTGCGTGCTCCCGCGGTACCACCCTCCTTGGCCGCGGCCGGACCCGTACGGGTTCGCGCCGCAACCCCCTCATTGGGGTCGCGCTGCCGGGTCTACTCGCCCTCGCGGGCTTTCTTCCGGCGGCTCCGGGGTGATCTTCACGTCGCGCACACCCCCGGGCTTCCACCGTCCCCGGGTCGCTATGGGCTGCGTACGGCGCTACTCGTCCCCTTCCACGCCTTTCGCTCCGCCCAGTGTAAGGGGCCGCGGGGTGCCGTGTCGGCCGGGTTTCGGCGGGCGGCGGGTGTGACCCGAATGGCCCGGTCCGCACCCTGTTACCCGTTGGTACCGGAATACCTCGTGGAGAGCTGGGCACAACGGATGCAGACCTGCCTCCCGACCGGGCCCGGCAGGCGGATCAGGCGGCGTGCCCCGTTGCCGCGGGTCCGGAGCCGATTTATCGTTCCGGCACGATTCGCGAGCAAGATCACGATATGTGAAGGGGCCGCGGCCATGGTGGGGAAGAAGACCACCGTCACGAAGAAGACGACGGCGAAGAAGACGGCACCCGGGGCCGCCTCCACGGCCCGCAGGAAAGCCGCGCCCACCCCCGGGAAGACGGCGGCCAAGCGCCCCGCCAAGGCCGCCTCGCCCGCCCGCAGGACCTCCGCCACGGCCGATGAGGGAGCGGCCGCCCGCAAGAGGGCCCCCGCGAAGAAGGCGGCACCGGGGAAGTCGGCGCTGCCCGGGAAGAAGGTCCCCGCAAGGGGGGCCACCGCGGCGCCCGCAGCGAAGAAGGCCCCCGCCCCCCAGAAGGCCCCGGCCGGGAAGAAGGCGCCCGCGAAGAAGGCTGTCGTACGCAAGGCGGCACCCGCCGCGAGGAAAGCCGCGGCGCCCGCCGCGGGGAAGACCGCGGCCAAGGCCGCAGGAAAGAAGGCGGCCGTGGCGGAGGAGACGACGACGAAGGCGGCGTCCACGCGGAAGACCACGGGACGTACGACGAGGAAGACCGCGCCCCCCGCCAAGAAGACGGTGACGGCGGCGGAGAAGCCCGCGAAGGCGCCGGCCGCGGCCAGGACGGCCGCACCCGCGAAGAAGGCCGCACCGGCCGGCAAGGCCGCGAAGACCGCGAAGGCGGCCACGCCGGCGAAGGCCGCGAAGACCGGCGGCACCACCGCCCGGGCGGCGGCCAAGAGCACGAAGACCGCGAAGACCGCGAAGTCCGCGAAGACGGGAGCCAAGAAGGTGGCAGCGAAGAAGACGACGGCGGCCGGTGCGGCCGCCGCGGGGGCGTCGGCCTCCGCCGTCCCCACGGCCCGCCTCGCGGAGGCGGCCGGTGCCGTCACGGCGGGCGACCTGGTCGTACGGCCGGACGAGGAGCCGTGGTCCGAGGAGGAGGTGGAGGCGGCGCGCGACGAGCTGCTGGCCGAGATGGACCGGCTCCGCGCCGAGATCTCGACCTCGGAGAACGCCATCACCGGGCTGCTGCGCGACTCGGGCGACGGGGCCGGCGACGACCAGGCGGACACCGGCACCAAGAACATCACGCGCGAGCACGAGATGGCGCTCACCGCCAACGCCCGCGAGATGCTCGCGCAGACCGAGCACGCGCTGGAGCGGCTCGACTCCGGTACGTACGGGCGCTGCGAGTCCTGCGGCAAGCCCATCGGCAAGGCGCGGATGCAGGCCTTCCCGCGCGCGACGCTCTGCGTGGACTGCAAGCAGCGGCAGGAGCGCCACTGATCGCGGGCACCGGGAATCGCGGGGCCCGCACCCCCGCAGCCCCGCTGTTCGGACGCATGTGCCGTAACCTCGTCAGCGTCAGGATCCGGCCTGGCGGCGATCAGGGCTGAAGGACTCACATGGCGAAGGCACAGGAGACCGCGGCGGAGACGGCGGAGCAGCCGACCGACGGTACGGAGGAGGTCACCGGCAAGGGACCGCGGCGGATCGCCGTGCTCCTCGGGGTGGCGACGCTGGCGTACGTCCTCGACCTCGTCTCCAAGATCTGGGTGGTGACCAGCCTCGAGGGGCACGAGCCCATCGACGTGATCGGTCACTACCTGCGCCTCGAGGCGGTGCGCAACGCCGGGGCGGCCTTCGGGTTCGGCCAGGGCATGACCATCGTGTTCACGGTGATCGCGGTCACCGTCGTCGTCGTGATCGCCCGGATCGCGCGCAAGCTGCACAGCGTGCCGTGGGCGATCGCGCTGGGCCTGCTGCTCGGGGGCGCCTTCGGCAACCTCACCGACCGGGTGTTCCGCGCTCCCGGCTTCCTGCAGGGGCATGTGGTCGACTTCATCGCGCCGACCCACTTCGCGGTGTTCAACCTGGCGGACTCCGCGATCGTCTGCGGCGGCATCCTGATCGTCCTGCTGTCGTTCCGGGGTCTGGACCCGGACGGAACCGTGCACAAGGACTGACCCGGGGCCGACCGGCCGAGGAGGCGCCGCGCATCCGGCATACTCGATCAGGTGAGTATGCCTGCCGAAGTTCGATCCCTCCCTGTCCCCGACGGCCTCGAGGGCGAGCGTGTCGACGCCGCCATCGCCCGTATGTTCGGTTTCTCGCGGACCAAGGCGGCCGAGCTGGCCGCCGCCGGGAAGGTGACGATCGACGGCAGCGCGGCCGGGAAGTCCGACCGGGTCTCGGGCGGCGCCTGGCTGGAGGTCGAGATGCCCGCGCCGCCGCGCCCGGTGGAGATCGTCGCCGAGCCCGTGCCGGGCATGCGCATCGTGTACGACGACGACCACGTGGTCGTGATCGACAAGCCCGTCGGCGTGGCCGCCCACCCCAGCCCCGGCTGGACCGGCACCACCGTCATCGGCGGTCTGGCCGCCGCCGGCTACCGCATCTCCACCTCGGGCGCGGCCGAGCGCCAGGGCATCGTCCACCGGCTCGACGTGGGCACCTCCGGACTGATGGCCGTGGCCAAGTCGGAGATCGCCTACAGCGACCTCAAGCAGCAGTTCCGCGAGCGCACCGTGGACAAGCGCTACCACGCGCTGGTCCAGGGCCACCCCGACCCGCTCAGCGGCACCATCGACGCCCCGATCGGCCGCCACCCCCAGCACGACTACAAGTGGGCCGTGACCGCGGAGGGCAAGCCCAGCGTCACGCACTACGACCTCGTCGAGGCGTTCCGCGCGGCCTCCCTGCTCGACATCAAGCTGGAGACCGGCCGCACCCACCAGATCCGGGTCCACATGGCCGCCCACCGCCACCCCTGCGTCGGCGACCTGACCTACGGCGCGGACCCCACGCTCGCCAAACGGCTGAAACTCACCCGCCAGTGGCTGCACGCCGTGCGCCTGGGCTTCTCCCACCCCGAGGACGGCCGCTGGGTGGAGTTCGAGAGCACCTACCCGGACGACCTGCAGCACGCCCTCGACACCGTGCGGGCCGACAGTGCCTGAGGACTACGAGGTGCGGGTCGCCGCCGACCCCGACGACCTGAAGGCGTACTACGCGATACGGCACGAGGTCTTCGTCGTCGAGCAGAAGGTCCCCGCCGAGCTGGAGTACGACGCCCACGACGCCGGCGCCGTGCACGTCCTGGCCACCGGCCCCGGCGGCGCCCTCGGCGCCTGCCGGCTGCTCCTCGGCGACGACGGCACCGGGATCCTCGGGCGGCTCGCCGTGACCGGCGCGGCCCGCGGGCTGGGCATCGGCGCGGCCCTGGTGCGCGAGATCGAGGTCGAGGCCCGGCGGCGCGGTCTGTCCGCCGTCGAACTGCACGCCCAGACCCACGCCGTCGGCTTCTACGAGCGGCTCGGCTACACCTCCTTCGGCGAGGAGTACGAGGAGGCGGGCATTCCGCACCTCTCGATGAGGCGCGTGCTCTGACCGGGGCGGGAGCGGTCGGCATGCCACGCTAGGGGTGTGGATCAACTCGCGCTGTTCTTCGCCCTGATGCTCGCGGCCATCGTGATGGTGCCGCTGGGCGACCGAATGGGGCTGCCGTCGCCCGTTCTGATGACGCTGCTCGGGGTCGTGCTGGCCCTCCTGCCGTTCGTGCCGAACGTCCAGATCAACCCCGAGCTCATCCTCCCGCTCGTGCTGCCGCCGCTGCTCTACGCCTCCGTACAGCGCACGTCCTGGCGGCAGTTCGCCGCCAACAAGAAGGCCATCTTCCTGCTGGCCGTCGCCCTGGTGCTGATCACCACCGCGGCGGTGGGCGCCATCGCCAACTCCGTCGTCCCCGGTATCTCGATCGCCGCCGCCCTGGCGCTGGGCGCCCTGGTCGCCCCGCCCGACCCGGTCGCCGCGACCGCCGTGGCCGGGCGCCTCGGACTGCCCCGCCGCATGGTGTCGACCCTGGAGGGCGAGGGGCTGTTCAACGACGTCACCGCGATCGTCGTCTACAACGTGGCCGTCGCCGCGGCCGTGACGGGCTCCTTCTCCTGGCCGGAGGCGCTCGGCGAGCTGCTGCTGTCGGCGGTGGTCGCGGTCGGCGTCGGTGTCGTTCTGGGGTGGACGGCCTCCAAGCTGATGGGGGTCGTGGGCGATCCGACCCTGCAGATCGGGCTCTCCCTGCTCGTCCCCTTCGCCTCCTACGCGATCGCCGACGAGGCGCACGGCTCCGGCGTCCTGGCCGTGCTCACCACCGCGCTCTTCCTCGCCGAACACGCCCGCGACGCCGACGACGTGACCGGGCGCCTGGTCGGCGCCACCTTCTGGGAGGTCGTCGACACCCTCGTGACCGGCGTCGCCTTCGGCCTGATCGGCCTGGAGCTGCACAACGTCTTCGGCGTCGGCGCGGGCCGCTGGGGGACGATGGTCGGTCACGCGGCGATCGTCGTCGGCGCCGTCGTCCTCGTACGGCTGGCCTATCTGATGCCCGCCTCCGCGGTGACCAGACGGCTGCACAAACGGCGCGACCTCGACGAGGACATCCCGATGTCCTGGCGCGAGACCGTCGTCATGTGGTGGTCCGGCATGCGCGGCGTGGCGTCCGTCGCCCTGGCGCTGGCCATCCCGCACACCACGGAGACGGGCGAACCCTTCCCGGCGCGCGACGAGATCCTCTTCATCGCCTTCTCCGTCGTCCTCACCACCCTCGTGCTGCAGGGGCTCACCCTCCCTTGGGTCGTCAAACGGCTCGGGGTGAGCAGCGACACCCAGGTGGAGCACGACATGGAGATGCTGCTCGCGCTGCGCGCCATGGCCGCCGCCAAGCAGCGGCTGAAGGAGGTCGAGGAGACCGAGAACTTCCCCGAGGAGGTCTCCGAACTCCTGCACCGCCGTGCCTTCGACGTCGGGGCCCGGATCTGCCCGGACATCGTCGACGACGAGAAGCGCGAACGGCACACCGCCCGCGTGCGCCGCATCAGGACCGTCGAGCGGGTCCAGCGGGACATGCTCTCCGCCGCGCGGCACGAGGTCCTCGCCGCCCGCAGCGAGCCGGGCTACGACCCCGAGATCGTCGACCGGGTGCTGCGCCAGCTCGACGTGCGGAGCCTGCGCGTGTCCCGATAGGCGGCCGCCGCGCATCGGGACGCGGTTCGCGCCCGCCTCGGGACGCGGGCTTGTCGGGACCCGCCGCCTACCGGGACCCGGGGCCCGGTCCGATGTCCTCGGCCCCGGGCGTGGCCTGCTCCCGGTCCGGGGCCTCGGTCAGGCCGGGGGCGGTGGCGGTGTTGACGCGCGGCAGCGCGTACGGGTGCTCGCGGCGCAGCCAGTCGATCATCTGCTCCCGCACCACGCAGCGCACCGTCCAGATGTCGTCCGCGTCCTTGGCCGTGGCCAGGGCCCGCACCTCGATCGTCGTGGGAGTGGTGTCGGTCACCACCAGGCCCCAGGCCCGCCCGTCCCACTGCTCGCACTCCTTGACGACGTCGTGCAGGTGTGCGCGCATCAGGTCGACGGGAGTGGCGTGGTCCAGGTGGAAGTAGACGGTGCCGGTCATGCGGGCGTTGCCGCGGGACCAGTTCTCGAAGGGCTTGCTCGTGAAGTACGAGACCGGCATGGTGATCCGCCGCTCGTCCCAGGTGCGGACCACCAGGTAGGTGAGGGTGATCTCCTCCACCGTCCCCCACTCGCCCTCCACGACCACGGCGTCGCCGATCCGGACCATGTCCCCGAAGGCGATCTGCAGCCCCGCGAAGAGATTCCCCAGCGTCGACTGGGCGGCGATGCCGGCGACGATGCCGATCACGCCCGCGGAGGCCAGCATCGAGGCGCCGAAGCCGCGCATCGCCGGGAAGGTCAGCAGCATGGCCGCCACCGCCACCACGCCCACGACCGCCGAGACCACCCGCTGGATCAGCGTCACCTGCGTCCGCACCCGTCGCACGCGTGCCGCGTCCTGGGCCGCCGAGGCGTAGCGCGAGTACGACGCCTCCACGACGGCCGCCGCGACCCTGACGACCAGCCAGGCGCAGGCTCCGATCAGCACCAGCGTCAGCACCTGCCCGATGCCGCGGGTGTGGCCGCGGGCCAGGTGCGCCTGCTCGTACGAGCCGCGCAGCAGCGAACCGCAGATCACCAGCTGGAGCGGCAGCCGGGCGCGGCGCAGCAGGTCCCACAGCGGGGTCTCCGGATGCCGGGCGTCGGCCCGGCGCAGCGCGTGGTCGGCGGCCCAGCCCACGGCGAACGTCACGATGAGGGAGCCGCCCACCACGCCGAGCGGCCGTATGACGGAATCCATGTCTTCGACGGTAACGGGCATGATGGAGCCCGTACCCGACCGTGCGCCGATCATGGGAAGTGAAATTGTGACCTCGGGCATGACCATCGTGCTGTTCCACTCGGCCTACGGGCTCCGTCCGGCCGTGCACGCCGCCGCCGACCGGCTGCGCGCGGCCGGCCACGAGGTGCACGTTCCCGACCTCTACGAGGGCCGCACCGCGGAGACCGTCGAGGAGGGCATGGCGATCAAGGACGAGATCGGCCGCGACGAACTGCTGATGCGCGCCGTCACCGTCTCCGGACCGCTCTCCGACCGCGGCCTGGTCTACGCCGGGTTCTCGCTGGGCGGCTCCATCGCGCAGAACCTCGCCCTCGCCGACGCCAAGGCCCGGGGTCTCCTGTTGCTGCACGGCACCTCCGACATCGCCGACGACGCCGCCACCGACATCCCCGTCCAGCTGCACGTGGCCGAACCCGACCCCTTCGAGCCGGACGACTGGCTGAACGCCTGGTACCTGCGCATGCGCAAGGCGGGCGCCGACGTGGAGATCCACCGCTACCGCGGTGCCGGCCACCTGTTCACCGACCCGGACCTCGACGACTACGACGCGGAGGCGGCGGAGCGCGCCTGGGCGGTCGCGCTGGACTTCCTCGCGGACCTCGCGGCGGAGGCGGGGGACGCGTAACGCCCGTGCGGGAGGGGGCCGTTGTCAGTGGCCGCTGAGATCATCCGGGACATGGGTGTTCTCTACGGGTACTACTCCGCCGCCGACGACAAGGACGCCGCCCGTGCCGTGGTCCGCGTGTTCCGCCAGGCCGACGGCGGCAGTGGCGACCAGCACGTGACCCGGGGCATCGACCCGGTGGTGGAGTTGCTCCCCGCGGAGGTGCTCATCACCGGCCGGGCCCCGGAGGACGTGCGCTCCGACCCGCGCCGCGGCGCCCTGGTGGGGGTGGCCGGTGAGGGCAAGGTGGTCGCGGTCTCCCTCACCGACAGCTTCCGCGACGCTCTCGCCGCCTTCGACGCGGACCTGCTGGACGACGTCGCCATGGGGTGGTCCCGCTCCTCCGGGGGCCTCCACGGCGTCCACGGCCCCGACGTCCTCGGGCCGTTCCTCAAGGAGCTCGCCGGGCTCGCGGGCCGGGCGAGGGCGCGCGGCCGGCGCCTTTACTGCTGGATCCGCCCCTGACCCTTGTGCGTCCGCAGGGCGCCGTCGTGGGCGGCCGCGGGCGGGGAGCCGTCGTACAGCGTCCAGCACCAGACCGCGGTGCCGGCCGCGACCCCCGCGAGCACCAGCACCCCCGCCCAGCCCAGCAGCCGGGCCGTGCCGGTGCTCCGCCGGGGCCCGGTGGCCGCGGCGAGCAGCAGGAGGGCCGCCGAAGGGAGGAACAGGTACATCCCCGGTACGGCGCCCATGACCGACCAGGTGACCAACGCCAGTGCGATGATCACGCAGGCCTGGGCGAACACGCGTGGTGAACGTCCCAGGAGCGGTGGCAGCGTCAGAGGCAGCATGGTCAGGATGAAGAACCCGCCGTAGTAGCTGTCCAGCCCGAACAGCAGCCCGGGGACGGCCGCGGCCACCGCCCCCACCGAGAGCCCCAACTGCCGTCGCTCGATCCGCGCCTGTACCTCCGGCCCTGCCCCCATGGCCGCCCCTTCCCCCTGGCGAACGTCTCTTTGAACGCGTTCAACCTAGCGGATCCCGGGGCGGGTTCCGCATGCCCCGCGACGTCGGCGTCCCTGAGGGTGCCGTTCCCCGGAACACCCCGCCTGACGGCCGGACACGGCCGCGGCCCCACCCCGGGGCTTCGGGGCGGGGCCGGATGGGCCGGCTCACCAGGCACTGGCGCCGCCGTCGACGGCGTAGTTGGCCCCGGTGATGTACGAGGCCCGATCGGAGGCGAGGAAGGCGGCCAGTTCGACGATCTCCTCGGGCCGGGCGAAGCGCTTGAGGAGCGTCTTGCTGATGATGGCGTCCCGCATCGCCTGGTTGTCGCCGAGGTCGCGGTCACTCGCGGGGGTCAGGACGGGGCCGGGGCTGATCGCCACCGCGCGGATGCCGTGGGGCGCACCCTCGAGGGCGAGTTGCCGTGTCATGCCGATGACGCCGGCATTGGCCGCGGTGTGCCCGACCATCGGGGGGTTCGCGCCGGCGATCATGCCGGCCATGGAGGCGACGTTGATGATGACGCCGCCGCCGCGGCGGACCAGGTGGGGCCAGGCGAATTCCGAGACGAAGAAGGGGATGTCGAGTTCGCCGGTGATGGTGGTGTGCCAGTCCTCGACCGAGAAGTCCGGCAGTGGGCCGAAGCGAAGGGAGGCGGCGTTGTTGTAGACGACGTCGAGCCCGCCGTAGGCGGCCACGGCGTCGTCGACGAGGCGTCGTGCCTGGTCGGGGTCGGTGAGGTCGATCGGCGCGATGCCCGTCATCTCGCCGCCCGCGCGGCGGACGAGCTCGGTCGTCTCCTCGTTGCCGTCGGGGTGGATGTCGGCTCCGACGACCTTCGCGCCTTCTCTGGCGAACACCTGGGCCGCGACGCGGCCCATGCCCCCGCCGGTGCCGGTGATCAGCACGATCTTGTTCTCGAGAAGAGGGGTCATGGCAGTGCTCCTGGGCAGTGCGGTGTGGGGGGGTGGGGTGGTGATGCCGCAGCCGGCCCCCGGGTGCGTGCCGGGAGCGATGCACCCGGGGGAGGTCCGTCGCCAGATGTGGGCCGAAACCCGCGCCGAGATCCGGTGAGGCCGGCTGCGCGGCGCTACTTGGCGCTGGGGTGGACGGTGCCGGGAGGCGTCTCGCCGCGGAGCTCGTCCAGGAACACGCCGAAGTTCCCCTCCGACCAGTGCTCGACGGACTGGCCGTGTATGACGCGGTCGATGGAGATGCCGCTGAGCTGGACGTCGCGGCCGGAGGCGGGGATGCCGAAGACCGTCCCGGTGTGGCGGCCGGCGAAGCTCCACCGGGTGACGACCTTGTCGCCCTCCACGATCTGGTCCAGGACGGTCATCTTGAAACCGGTCAGCCCGGCCTTGATGTCGAGGTCGCCCTTGATCCAGTCCGCACGGTTCTCCGGGCCGTTGAAGCCGTGGAGCACCAGGTCCTTGGAGATGTAGCGGTCGAAGCCGGCGGCCAGGTCGCCGTTGTAACTGGCGTAGAACGCCGAGGTGACCTGCAGCGGCGACGGGTAGTGGTGGTGGGCCGCGTGGCCGGAGGACACGATGCGCGGTTCCGGGCTCTGCGCCGCGGCCGGGACGGCCACGGCGCCCAGGGCGACGGCGACGGCGAGGCCGGTCATGACGCCGATCACCTTCTTGCGTCCGGACGACGCGGGCGCGGTGGCCTGGGTGGATGCGGCCTCACGGGTCTTGTCGAAGAACACGGGGCACTCCTGGGGTAAGGACTGGACCGGTACCTTGCGGCGCCTGGTCGTTGACGTGTCAAGCATCTTCCTTTTTGATTGACGCGTCAAGCACTTCTTTGTGGAAGCGGCGTGGGCGGTGTCGTGTGGCCGGCGTCTGGAGTCCGGCGCCCGGCGCCGAGGGCTCGGGTCGCCCGGACCGCGGCGGCGTCCGGCGGAGTCGTCCGGCGGTGTCGTCCGGCGGCCCATGAGGTGGCCGGGATCGGGTCGCGTGGGGGAGGGCGCGTCGAGCCTCGATGGTTCCCCGGCTCGGGGGCACGGCCTCGATTCCCGTTCCGCGATGCCTGCCAGGGGCGGATTCCGGGCGAGGGCCCGGGGCGTATGTCCCGTCCGGACCTCCCGCCGGGTGGGAGCGGGATCAGTCGAGCCAGACGATGACCGCGTCTCCCTCTCGGGCCGCGGCCTCGAAGAACAGGGTCAGCCCCGCGTAGTGGTCGCGTCCCCACTCCAGCGAGTCCGGGGTGTCCCATCCCAGGGGGTACACCTCGGCCTGGTTCAGCTCCTGGGGATCGACGCCGACGAGCAGTCGGTCGTACGTCGTGCGGGCGAGGGCCTCGGCTCCCCGGCGAACGCGCTCCGCGGGCAGATACCGTGGCGGGCCGTACCCCCAGTCCTCGGTCTCGGCGAACCCCTCCTCGCCGTGGACGACATCGACGGGGAAGCCGGCGCGCCGCAGGCGGAAGCCCAGCAAGTCCCACGTCTTGTCGGTGCTGAAATGGCGGGCCTCGGCGGGTGGTGGATCGGACTCCTCCTGAGCGTCTTCCGTCTCCTCGATGAAGTCGAACGCCCAGTCGGGGTCCTGGATGGCGCGGGCCAGCTGGGCCGCGGTGACGCGGAAGTACTCGCCGATCATGCTCATGGCCGGATGTCAGGCGTTGCCTCCGACAGCGAACGGGCGTGGCTGACGCCCCTGCGGCCGGTTGCCTGTTGGGCAGGAGCCAGGGAACCGCCCGGCCGCAGGCGACTCTGCCGAGGACTGCGCCGACCGCTCGGCAGAGTGCGGCGCCACGATGGCACGGCACACACGTGGCGTTGCGCGTTCCGGCCCGCGTCTTCCGGATCGAGAGGTTCCGGCGCACCGGCAGCTCTGTTTCCTCAGACTGTGTGCATGGCGATGCAGAGCGGGCCCTTCGACAGCGTGCCTCTGGCGACACTGTTTCCCCAGTCCGAGTCCGCGGACCACATACGCATGCGACACGCGGCCGCAGTCCTCGACGCCGAACGGTCGACGGGGGACGAGCCGAGGTGGGATTGGTTTCCCCAGCACATCATCTGGCCCGGAGGAGACGTCCGCGGCGTGCCCCAGATCCTGTCCACGGCGGTCTCCCTCTACGACAAGGACTCCGACTGGCTGGAGCTTGAGCTCGATGTCGAATGGACCGGCGAAGGCTTGCTGAACGTCTGCACCGCTGTGAGCGTGGCCTGCTGGTGCGCCAAGGATCACAACACCCACTACGTCAACGACCGCGATCTGGCCGTTGACGACCGCACGTCGCTGGGTTCCGCGTTCGAAGCAGGGGTCGGCCAACTGATCGAGTTGCTGGCAGGTCCAAGGGACCCGGAAGTCTGGAGACTCCGCTCGGGGCTTCCCCCGCGCTCGGCGCCCTGATCACGGCTTGCCGGGTGCCCGCGCGAGGGGTCCATGGCCCGGTTGCCTGAATGCGACGGTCGTCTGCTTCGGCTTGCCGTGTGAGAAACCTCGTCAGGCCGAATGCGGGGGTGGACAGTTCTGGGGCGCGGGTCCTGGTCGCGGCCGGCGGGGGACGTGATGGCCTTCGGGACCCCGGACCGCCTGGCGGGCTCGGCCGGTCTTATCTCGGCTCCACGGGGCTGAGGACGCGTCCGCGGCAACCCGCACCGGCCCGGGGCCAACACCGCGACCCGCAAAGGGTTTTCCATCTCTCGACACAGATCGGCATCCGCAGTCGAGACGCATCATGCCGCTTCCACGAGCGAAGATACGCGGAGGGCAAACGTCACACGCAAGCCGTCCTGGCACGCGCACGGACGCCGCGGCCGCGCAGGCCCCCGTGACCGACAACCAGATGGGAAGATTCCGGCAAGGTGCAAGGTCAGCCATGCTGACAGCCTGGCCGTGACATGGTGGCGAGGTCGGCCATATCGCCATGGGCGGCCGTCTCACTTCCCGTCTCATTCGGCCCTGTTCACGGCCGTTCAAGCGAGACCCGAAGCCGTCCCCACACCGGTGGCGAGTCGCCCATGAACGCGAGTGAACACCCCTGTACTCAGCCCAAGATCCCATCGACACAGTTGGAAAGCATGCACGTGAGTCAGCCGCCCGCACGATGGCATTGACGGCAGCGCTGAGGGAAACGCGGGCGAACAGGTGAGATGACACATCAACTTTTCGGAGGCATTGGATGACGATCAGGGGGCTCGAGGTGCAGTTTCGGCCTGAGCACATCAAAACTCCCGCTCTACTCGCCAGTGCGAATGACGTGGATTCGTTCATCGACGCCTTGCTGAATGGGCGACATGATCGTAGTTGCGCCGTGGTCTATTCGCTTGATCGCCCTACGCTGCCATCGGGGTATTGGGATCACGAGTTGGCGGTTGGGGTGGACAGGGTTGCCCAGGTGGGTGCACTGACCCTCGCGGATGACGGCAATTTTGTATCGAAAGGCTCGATAGATCGCGGAATAGTAGAATATATGCTCCTCGGGCACGTTCGGGAGTTTATGGCGGGCTCGGAAATTCCCATCGAGCTTGTTCGTCGGGCGGTGAAGGAATTTCTCGGCAGTGGTGGCCGTATTCCAGCCTGCATCGAATGGCAAGAGGAAGAGTTCTAAGTTTCCCGCTAAAGCAGTGCCCCTGGTCTGCCGCCTCGTGCAGTCGGCCATCGCAGGCCCCCATTCGGAAGCGCCGACCCTTACGGGGCTTTGTCGGATATCTTGTGCAGAAGATCTCCATATTCCGAGTGTCCACGTACATATCGGCAATTCCCGCTCTTCGAGTCGACGACGACTCCGGGGCTACCGCCGAACCTTGGCCTTCCGTTCGAAGCCGGCGGATTCACGGTGATCTGGAACAGGTAGAGGCCGGAGCTCGAAATCCCTCGAAAGAGAAATCCCCATTTCAATCCATCGCTTTTGGGGAAATTGTGAGATCCGAATTCATGTGCCGCCAGTGCGGCGGCATCAAGTGTGATCATCGGGACACTCCTGTTGTCGAACCCCGCTCGGAGACGCCTTCGACGATAAAATATCGGAGCACGCCCAGGTGCGCTGGAGCACCCGAGCCATGGACGCTCGGGGCGGACCTCCTTACGCGTCTAGACCCGCACAACGCTTTCCACACTCGCCTCACCGAGCTGCGGACCAGCGCCCGGCAGAGGGCCAGGGAGCTCCCGGTCAGCGTGTGAAGGGCCGGTGCCGGCAAACAGCTCTGACATCCCCAGGTGACATCAACGGCACTGGACAACCGCGAACGAAGCCGACCGAAGATGCTATTCGCATCGCTCGGTAGCCCTACCTCCGGCCGGATCACGATGCGAGCGCGCGAACTTACCAGTCAAGGATCAGCAACGAAGCGGAACTTAAGCCTGCCTCGGGGCCTGACGCTGTCTGCTCGCGCCGATGGGAACGGTCGGGTGCGGCGCCGACGGGATTCGAACCCGCGCGCTAGGTAGGGCAAGGACCGCCCGGACCCGCACTGGAGCGTCGTAGGAGGGACCTTCCCCTACGACGATCGCAATCGACCGCTCTGCCACGGCGCCGCAACCTACGGGACCGCGCGATCCCGCTTCGGCGAGCGTAGAGGCAGTCTCGTGCAAGGGGCGACCACATTATTCGCGGATGCCGGCCCGGCTCAGAGAACGCGAAGGTGCGATCCTCGCTGAGGGTCGCGCAGGACTTGTTCCGTGCCACAGCCGTGCCACATCGGGCGGTCAGCCACGGTCAACGACGGGACGCCGCGGTCGCGATGACTGGCTGAGCTGCGGACTCTCCAAAGCCGGTATGACCTGCGCACCCTCGACGGCCCTGACCATCAGGCCTACAAGGCAGTGGTTTCCAAGCCTTACTGTGAACAATGCTCCGCGAACGCTGACTCTCGAGGGGTCCAGGAAAGTTGACCCCGCTCCTGCAGCACGGCCTTGTGGGAACCGCTCGGGATAGTGTTCAGCCGTGAGTCTGGAACAGTTGCGTGGCCACTTCTACTGGTTGACGTCGCTCGTCCTTCGGACCGATCTGCAGCCCAGCGAGGCTCGCATCGAGCTGAGTTCGGAGAGCGCAGGTGCGACCTTGCGCCTTGTGGGCATCGTTCATGCGAAAGCCTGCCTGGCCGACCCGGATGGCGGCTTCGTGGCCGAGGTTGTCGTGCGGAAACTGCCTCAATACGGCCCCTGGCCGGCCGAGGCCCGTCATCTCCTGCATCACCACAGCAACCGCTCCGTGTTGCAGTGGCTGACCATCACCGGTCCGAGCGAGGAGGTGGAGATCCTCGCTGAGGAGTTCAGTGACGAGTAGGGATCAGTCCCGTCTGGCGCGGTCCTTCGCCGGGATCCCAGGGAGCCCCGGTGCCGAAGCTCCGCAGTCGGTCACGGGCACTTGGGGTTGCCAGTGCTTCACGGCCCCTGACGGCGGAAGATGACGGCAACAGAGCCGTACGCACGTGGACCCTGGCGGTATCAGGAGACCTGCCTTGTGCCCTCGTAGTTGCAGCGCGGCAGCGCGCACGTAACTGTGAACGAACTCCTAAAGCGGGTGTCGCCCTGCAAGTTGAACACCGCCGCCGGGCCGTCCCTGGGCCGTGGAAGGTGGACCAGCGTGACCAACGTCGACAACCAGTGACGGCATCAGCGCTGGTCAGCGGGCCGTTCCGTCCGGAGCCGCAGCTCAGCCAGGCAGCTGCTCAGTAGACCGATATGTGCACATGGTCGAAGTGGTTCTGCGTGATCGACCCGCGGTCCTCCATCAGCTTCCAGCCCTGCTGCGGAAGTCGGCTCGACCAAATGTGCTGCTCGTAAATGACGTACCAAATGCCGTATTCGTCCGCATGTTCCCGCACCCATGCCACGATGGCCTCGCCCAAGGCGTCGGCCTTGGGCGAGGCCTTCTCGCCGGCGGGCATGAGCATGAAGTCGCAGGCGCGGCCCAGGGGGTGTTCGCCGCCGCCGGCGATGCCGCCCTCCTCGCGGTAGCAGCCGGGGGCGCCGGCGAGGCCGCGGGGGCCGAACTCCTTGACGACGGCGTCGCGTACGGTCTCCATGCGGGCGGTGATGTGCTGTGGCCCCCTGGGCTGCTGCTTCGGCCAGTTCGCCGCACGGACCTGCGCGGAGAGCGTGGGCCACGCGATGGCGGCCAGCACGAGGCCGCCGATCAGCAGCAGCCCGAATATGGTGCGCCGCCTGCCGCGGCGCGCGGTGTCCCGCCCCCTGGTGGTGTTCATCGGAAGCCAGAACGCGCGGCCGTGGCCGGAAGTGCCCGGTGGAACGCGGGTCGACCGTGACGTGAATATCACGTCCCACCCGGGTCCGTGCCCGGGCGGGCGAGCGTACGCTCCTGGGTTGACCCGGCAGACACCGACCAGCCCAGGAGGCACGGCACCGATGGCCACAGGCATGACGACGGACGAAGAGCGCGGCGAGCGGATCCTCGAGGTCTTCGGCACCGCGTTCGGGGATCTGCTGGCCGCCGATCCGGCCGCGTTCCGGGTCAAGTTCCGCAAGATGGCGGCCTCGGCTTTCGCCTTCTACCGGGGCACCGCCTGCCTCTACTACGCCGATCTGGCCGACGCCAAGGACGACGGCTCGTTCCTGGACGAGCGCACCTCCCGGGTGTGGATCCACGGCGACCTGCACGCCGAGAACTTCGGCACCTACCTGGACGCCAACGGCCGCCTGATCTTCAACGTCAACGACTTCGACGAGGCCTACGTCGGCCCCTTCACCTGGGACCTGCAGCGCTTCGCCGCCTCCATAGCGCTGATCGGCTACAGCAAGGCGCTGGCCGACGACGTGATCTCCGGCCTGGTGCGCACCTACGCCACCGCCTACCGCGAGCGCATCCGCGCGCTCGCCCAGGGCGAGGCCGTCCCCCCGCTCACCCTGGACACCGCCGGGGGCCCGCTGCTGGACGCGCTGCGGCACGCCCGCTCGGAGACCCGCGTCGGCCTGCTGGACTCGATGACCGAGATCCGCGCCTGGGACCGCCGCTTCACCGGGGGCGGTGGCGCCGTCGAGCTGGACGCGGCCACCCGGGAGAAGGTGCTGCGCGCCTTCGAGGGGTACCTGGACACGCTTCCGGAGACCAGCCGCATCAATCCGGACAGCCACCGGGTCAAGGACATCGTGGGCCGCCGCGGCGTGGGCATCGGCAGCGCGGGCCTGCCCTCGTACAACATCCTCCTGGAGGGGCACACCGACGCCCTGGAGAACGACGTCGTCATCTACATGAAGCAGGGGCAGACCCCGGCGGTCTCCCGGCACATCACCGATCCCGCGGTGCGCGGCTACTTCCGCCACGAAGGCCACCGCACCGTGATCTCGCAGCGCGCGCTGCAGGCGCACGCCGACCCGTACCTGGGCTGGACCGAGCTGGACGGGGTCGGCCAGCTGGTCGCCGAGGTGTCGCCGTACGCGGTGGACCTGGACTGGTCGGACATCGACGACCAGGAGCAGATAGAGGCCGTCGTCGCGGACCTCGGCCGCGCCACGGCCGGCATGCACGCGGCGGCGGACGACGAGAGCGGGCACTCCCTGGTGCCGTTCTCCACGGAGGACGCCATCGACGCGGCCATCGCGCGGGACGAGGAGGGCTTCGCCGACATGCTGGTGGAGTTCGCCCACTCCTACGGGGCCAGGGCGCGTGCCGACCACCAGATCTTCGTGGACCTGTTCCGCAACGGCCGGTTCCCCGGGCTCTGACCGGGGCGCCGGTCGCGGCGGTCGTTCCCGGGTTTAGGCACTGCTTACACACCGGCATGGCACACTCTGCGCCATGGAAGGGAACGGACGGCTGAGGGCACTGCGCGCGGGATGCTTCGCCGCGCTGTGCGTCACGCTGTCCGCGACCGCCCACATCATGCTCTCGCGGGAGCCCCTGCCGCTGACGACCACGGCGGGGGCCTTCGCGGCCGTCTTCGCGGTCGCGTACGCGCTCGGCCGCCGCGAGCGCGGCTACTGGCTGATCGCCGGGCTGCTCGTCCCGCTGGAACTCGCCGTCGACACGCTGTTCACCGCCGGCCAGCACACCTGCTACGGGCCCGGCGGCGGGCCCGTCACCGGCTCGTGGCGCTCGATCAACGAGGCGCTGGTCTGCCACGGCGACGTCGGCGGCGCGCTCACCACGGCGCCGGGGGTGTCCGGCCCCACGACCTCGCCGTGGCTGCTGCTCCTGGCGCACGTCTGCGTCGGCCTGGTCGCCGCCGGGTGGCTGCGAGGCGGAGAGGACGCCCTGCACCGCCTGCTGCGCGCCGCCTTCCGGCCGCTGCTCGTCGCGGTGGCGGCCTTCAGGGCCGCCGAGCCGCGCGGCGCCGCCGGCCGCCGTCCGGCCGGCCCCCTGGCGGCGGTCCCGGCGCTGCCCCTGCTCCTGCACTCCGTCGTACGGCGAGGGCCGCCCGCCCGCCTCGGCTTCCGCTGAGCAGGGCGCACCACCCCTCACCCACGTACGCACGAGTCGGAGATCACACCACCATGAGCAAGCGAAACAGCCAGGCCGCCAAGTCCGCCGCCCGCGAGCGGCTGCGCGTCGAGCGCGAGCGCCAGGCGAAGCGGGACAAGCTGCGGCGGCAGCTCGTCGTCGGCGGCAGCGTCCTGGGCGTGCTGGCCCTCGGCGCCGGGATAGCCGTGGCCGTCGTCAAGATGAACGCGCCCACCTACTGGGAGAAGGCGGCGGACAAGCCGCTGGTGAAGCCGGCCAACTCCTCGGGCAAGAACGGCACCTCGATCGTCATCGGCGACGAGAACGCCAAGCACACGCTGAAGGTGTACGAGGACCTGCGCTGCCCGGTCTGCGCGCAGTTCGAGCAGACCTCCGGCGAGACCGTCCAGAAGGACGCCAAGGACGGCAAGTACAAGATCTCGTACACCATGGGTGCCTTCCTCGACGACCGTCTCGCCCAGGGGCAGGGCTCGAAGAAGGCGCTGAGCGCGCTGGGCGCCGCGCTGAACGTCAGCAAGGACGCGTTCGTCCAGTACCACACGCTGCTCTACTCCAAGGACGTCCACCCCGAGGAGACCAAGGACGACTTCGGCAGCGCCGACAAGCTGATCGAGCTGGCGCAGAAGGTCGACGCGCTCAAGGGCAACAAGACCTTCGAGAACGCGGTCCGCAACGGCACCTACGACAAGTGGGCGCTGACCATGGACAAGCAGTTCACCGCCGACGGCATCAGCGCGACGCCGACCGTGAAGCTCGACGACAAGCCCATCGACAACGTGCAGGCGATGACCGCCGACCAGTTCACCGCAGCGGTCGACCAGATCATCGGCAAGGGATAGCACTGGCCCTCGGCCCGCCTCGCCCTCCGGTCCCCGGCGTCCTGCCGGGGACCGGAGGGCGAAGTCGTTCCGAACTCTTGTGCATTCGGTCCCGGAAAGGGGTTACCGGCGCGTAATCTGACGCCCCGTGACCGATACCTCTGCACCCTCACAGACCCCATCGAGAACACCGAGCCGCCGCGCGGTCGTCAAGGCCGGCGCCGTCGTGACCGGCGCCGCGCTCATACCGCTGGCCGGCACCGCCGCCCCCGCGTCCGCCGCCGCGGCCCCCGTCTTCCTGCACGGTGTGGCCTCCGGCGACCCGCTGCCCGACGGCGTCCTGCTGTGGACCCGGGTGACGCCCGCCCCCGAGGCCGTCCCGGGTTCCGGGCTCGGCCCCGCGACCGAGGTGGGCTGGGCCGTCGCCAGGGACAAGGCGTTCACCTCCGTCGTGGCGACCGGCACGGCGACCGCGACCGCGGACGCCGACCACACCGTCAAGGCCGATGTGCGCGGCCTGCAGCCCGCCACCGACTACTGGTACCGCTTCACCGCCGGCGGTGTGACCTCGCCGGCCGGCCGTACCCGCACCGCGCCCGCCGAGAACGCCACCGCCGACCGGCTGCGCTTCGGGGTGGTCTCCTGCGCCAACTGGGAGGCCGGGTACTTCGCCTCGTACCGGCACCTGGCCGCGCGCGGCGACCTGGACGCCTGGCTGCACCTGGGCGACTACCTCTACGAGTACGCCTCCGGCGGCTACGCGGCCCGCGGCACCGTGGTCCGCCCGCACGCGCCCGCCCACGAGATCGTCACGCTCGCCGACTACCGCACCCGCCACGGCCGCTACAAGACCGACGCCGACCTGCAGGCGCTGCACGCCGCGGCCCCGGTCGTGGCGATCTGGGACGACCACGAGTTCGCCAACGACGCCTGGTCCGGCGGCGCCGAGAACCACACCGAGGGCGCGGAGGGCGCCTGGGCGGCCCGCGTGGCCGCCGCCAAGCAGGCCTACTTCGAGTGGATGCCGGTACGCCCCTCGATCGCCGGCACCACCTACCGGCGCCTGCGCTTCGGCAGGCTGGCCGACCTGTCCCTGCTGGACCTGCGCTCCTTCCGCTCGCGGCAGGCCGCGATCGGCAGCGGCTCGGTGGACGACCCGGACCGCACGCTCACCGGCCGGGCCCAACTGGACTGGCTGAAGGCCGGCCTGAAGGCCTCGGACACCACCTGGCGGCTGATCGGCAACTCGGTGATGATCTCGCCGGTGGCCTTCGGCGCGCTGCCCGACCACCTGCTGGCGCCGCTGGCGAAGCTGCTCGGCCTGCCCGCCGAGGGCCTGGCGGTCAACGTCGACCAGTGGGACGGCTACACCGACGACCGCCGCGAACTCCTGGCCCATCTGCGGGACAACGCCATCGGGAACACCGTCTTCCTGACCGGGGACATCCACATGGCCTGGGCGAACGACGTACCGGTGAAGGCGGCCACCTATCCGCTCTCGGCCTCCGCCGCGACCGAGTTCGTGGTCACCTCGGTCACCTCCGACAACCTGGACGACATCCTCAAGGTCGCCCCGAACACGGTCTCCACGGTCGCGGAGGCCGCGATCCAGGCCGCCAACCGCCATGTGAAGTGGCTGGACATGGACTCCCACGGCTACGGCGTACTGGACGTCACCGGCGAGCGGGCGCAGATGGACTACTACGCGCTCTCCGACCGGACCGACCCGAACACCGGTTCCACCTGGGAGCGTTCGTACCGCACCCGGTCCGGCACGCAGAAGGTCGAGCGGGTCTACTCGCCGGTACGCTGAGCCTCCGATCGTCGATTTCCGGCCAACCCCCCGCGCCGTGCGGGGGCAGGTCGGCGCGGGGCGGGCGGTGGGGTGTCCCGGGTCCGAATCCGGACACACCGCCCGCTCCGTGTTTCGAGGGTGTTGCCCCGGCGGGCGCGGACCCTCAAGGGTCCTTCGTTGTCTAGGGATTACCCTCTGTCCGGCAATGGGCCGGAAGAGGGCTGCACCGGTTCTGGCATGGACACATAACCTCCGGGCGGCGAGGAGGAAATTCCTCCCGTACGTCCCACGAGGAGTGCCCCCACATGTCACGCACCCCCCGTTCCCGCCGTCTCGTCGGTCTCGCCGCCGTGGCCGGAACCCTGGCCCTGCTTCCCCTCACCGGCGCGACGGCCACCGTGAGCAGCGCCTCCGCGCACGCGAGAACCCCCGCCGAGCAGTGCGCGGACAGCGGCGACGCCGCGGCCCGCAAGATGAAGGGCTCCACCGCCCACGAGCCCAACGCCATCAGCGACGCCACCGCCAAGGCGATGGACGCGGACCTGAAGAAGCGCGTGGCGAAGATCAAGGCCGAGAGCAAGGGCTCCCGGGCCGCCGCTGCCGCCGCCGCGACGACGACCATCCCGGTCTACTGGCACGTCATCCACAGCGGCAGCACCGGCAAGCTCAGCGCCGCCGCCATCGCCGGCCAGATATCCGTGCTCAACGCGGCCTACGCCGGCCAGGGCACCGGCAACGTCGACTCCGGCTTCCAGTTCTCGCTGGTCGCGACGGACTACACCGACAAGGCCGCCTGGTACAACCTGACCGAGGGCTCCTCGGCCGAGACCTTGATGAAGACCAGCCTCCGCAAGGGCGGCGCGAGCGCGCTGAACATCTACTCGGCCAACCTCCAGGACGACCTGCTCGGCTGGGCCACCTTCCCGAGCTGGTACGCCGGCAACCCCAAGGACGACGGCGTCGTCATCCTCGACGCGTCCGTCCCGGGCGGCTCCGCCACCAACTACAACCAGGGCGACACCGCCACCCACGAGGTCGGCCACTGGATGGGCCTGTACCACACCTTCCAGGGCGGCTGCGGCGCCAACGGCGACTACGTCTCCGACACGCCCGCCGAGAAGACCGCCGCCACCGCCTGCCCGACCGGCCGAGACACCTGCACGGCGAGCGGGGCGGACCCGATCCACAACTTCATGGACTACACCTACGACTCCTGCATGTACCAGTTCACCGCCGGCCAGGTGAGCCGTATGAAGAGCTCCTGGACCGCCTACCGGGCGAGCTGACGCTCACCGTCCGCGCCCGGCCGGACACGGGGCCGGCCGGTCGCGGACGCCCGGCCGCCCGCGGCCGGGCGCGCGGGGAATGGCATCGGCTGTCGGACCCCCGGCGTAGGATTCCAACGCCGCCAGATGACGACCGATGCCGGAGGTGTCGCTTCCCGTGACCACGCCGTTCACCCACCTGCATGTCCACACCCAGTACTCCCTCCTCGACGGAGCGGCGCGGCTCAAGGACATGTTCAAGGCCTGCGGTGAGATGGGCATGACGCATATCGCCATGACCGACCACGGCAACCTGCACGGGGCGTACGACTTCTTCCATCAGGCCAAGGGCGCCGGGATCACGCCGATCATCGGGATCGAGGCGTACGTGGCGCCGGAGTCCCGGCGGAACAAGCGGAAGGTCACCTGGGGCCAGCCGCACCAGAAGCGGGACGACGTCTCGGCCTCCGGTTCGTATCTGCACAAGACGATCTGGGCGGCGAACGCGACGGGTCTGCACAACCTCTTCCGGCTCTCCTCCGACGCCTACGCCGAGGGCTGGCTCACCAAGTACCCGCGCATGGACAAGGAGACCATCGCCCAGTGGTCGGAGGGCCTGATGGCCTCCACCGGCTGCCCCTCGGGCGAGGTGCAGACCAGGCTCCGCCTCGGCCAGTTCGACGAGGCGGTGAAGGCCGCCGCCGAGTACCAGGACATCTTCGGCAAGGAGCGGTACTTCCTGGAGCTGATGGACCACGGCATCGAGATCGAGCGCCGGGTCCGCGACGGGCTGCTGGAGATCGGCAAGAAGCTCGGCATCCCCCCGGTCGTCACCAACGACTCGCACTACACCTACGCGAGCGAGGCCGAGGCCCACGACGCGCTGCTGTGCATCCAGACCGGCAAGAACGTCTCCGACCCGGACCGCTTCCGCTTCGACGGCACCGGCTACTACCTGAAGACGACGGACGAGATGCTCGGCATCGACTCCTCCGACGCCTGGCAGGAGGGCTGCCGCAACACCACGCTGCTCGTCGCGCAGCAGGTGGACACCGACGGCATGTTCCAGGCGCGCAACCTGATGCCGCGCTTCGAGGTCCCCGAGGGGTACACCGAGATCACCTGGTTCCGCGAGGAGACCATGCGCGGCATGCAGCGCCGCTACCCCGGGGGCATCCCGGACGACCGGATGAAGCAGGTCGAGTACGAGATGGACACCATCATCCAGATGGGGTTCCCCGGCTACTTCCTCGTGGTCGCCGACTTCATCATGTGGGCCAAGAACAACGGCATCGCCGTCGGCCCCGGACGAGGCTCCGCGGCCGGTTCGATCGTCGCGTACGCCATGGGCATCACCGACCTCGACCCGATCGACCACGGCCTGATCTTCGAGCGCTTCCTCAACCCCGAGCGCATCTCCATGCCCGATGTCGACATCGACTTCGACGAGCGCCGGCGCGCCGAGGTGATCCGGTACGTCACGGAGAAGTACGGCGCCGACAAGGTCGCCATGATCGGCACCTACGGCACCATCAAGGCCAAGAACGCGATCAAGGACTCGGCCCGCGTCCTGGGCTACCCGTACGCGGTCGGCGACCGGCTCACCAAGGCGATGCCCGCCGACGTCCTCGGCAAGGGCATCCCGCTGAACGGCATCATCGATCCCACGCACCCGCGCTACGGCGAGGCGGGCGAGATCCGCGGGATGTACGAGAACGAGCCGGACGCCAAGAAGGTCATCGACCTCGCCCGCGGCGTCGAGGGCCTCGTCCGGCAGATGGGCGTGCACGCCGCCGGCGTGATCATGTCCAGCGAGCCGATCGTCGACCACGCCCCGGTCTGGGTGCGGCACTCCGACGGCGTCACCATCACGCAGTGGGACTATCCGAGCTGTGAGTCGCTCGGCCTGCTGAAGATGGACTTCCTGGGCCTGCGCAACCTGACGATCATGGACGACGCCGTCAAGCTGGTGAAGGCCAACAAGGGCGTCGACATCGAGCTGCTGGCCCTGCCCTTCGACGACCCCAAGACCTTCGAGCTGCTGGGCCGGGGCGACACCCTCGGCGTCTTCCAGTTCGACGGCGGCCCCATGCGCTCCCTGCTGCGCATGATGAAGCCCGACAACTTCGAGGACATCTCCGCCGTCTCGGCCCTCTACCGGCCGGGCCCGATGGGCATGAACTCGCACATCAACTACGCGCTGCGGAAGAACAAGCAGCAGGAGATCACCCCGATCCACGCGGAGCTCGAGGCGCCCCTCAAGGAGGTCCTCGACGTCACCTACGGCCTGATCGTGTACCAGGAGCAGGTGCAGAAGGCCGCGCAGATCATCGCCGGGTACTCCCTCGGCGAGGCCGACATCCTCCGCCGCGTCATGGGAAAGAAGAAGCCCGAGGAACTGGCGAAGAACTTCACCATCTTCCAGGAGGGCGCCCGGAAGAACGGCTACAGCGACGAGTCGATCCAGGCGCTCTGGGACGTCCTGGTGCCGTTCGCCGGCTACGCCTTCAACAAGGCGCACTCCGCCGCCTACGGCCTGGTCTCGTACTGGACCGCCTACCTCAAGGCCAACTACCCGGCCGAGTACATGGCGGCGCTGCTCACCTCGGTGCGCGACGACAAGGACAAGTCGGCGATCTACCTCAACGAGTGCCGCCGCATGGGCATCAAGGTGCTCCCGCCGAACGTGAACGAGTCGGACTCGAACTTCACCGCGCAGGGCGACGACGTCATCCTGTTCGGCCTCACCGCCGTCCGCAACGTCGGCCAGAACGTGGTCGAATCGATCATCCGCTGCCGCAAGGCCAAGGGGAAGTACACCTCCTTCCCCGACTTCCTGGACAAGGTCGAGGCGGTGGTCTGCAACAAGCGGACCGTCGAATCGCTCATCAAGGCCGGCGCGTACGACGAGATGGGGCACACCCGCAAGGGCCTCACCGAGCACTACGAGCCGATGATCGACAACGTGGTCGCGGTCAAGCGCAAGGAGGCCGAGGGGCAGTTCGACCTCTTCGGCGGCATGGGCGACGAGGCCGCGGGCGACGAGCCGGGCTTCGGCCTCGACGTCACGTTCTCCGACCTCGAGTGGGACAAGACGTACCTCCTCGCGCAGGAGCGCGAGATGCTCGGCCTGTACGTCTCCGACCACCCGCTCTTCGGCATCGAGCACGTCCTCAACGACAAGGCGGACGCGTCCGTCTCGGCCCTCGCGGGCGACTACTCGGACGGCTCGATCGTCACCATCGGCGGCATCATCTCCGGCCTTCAGCGCAAGATGACCAAGCAGGGCAACGCGTGGGCCATCGCCACCGTCGAGGACCTGGGCGGCTCCATCGACTGCATGTTCTTCCCGGCCACGTACCAGTTGATCTCGACCCAGCTCGTCGAGGACGCCGTCGTCTTCGTCAAGGGACGGCTCGACAAGCGCGAGGACGTCCCGCGCCTGGTGGCGATGGAGCTGATGGTCCCCGACCTCACGGACGCCGGGACGAACGCCCCGGTGACCATCTCCATCCCGACGGTCAAGGTGACCCCGCCGCTGGTCGCCCGCCTCGGCGAGGTCCTCGCCAGTCACAAGGGGAGCACCGAGGTCCGGGTGCGACTGCAGGGCGCCCGCAAGACGACGTTGCTGCGACTCGACCGGCACCGCGTCACTCCCGACCCGGCACTCTTCGGTGACCTCAAGGCCCTCCTGGGCCCCGCCTGTCTCGCCTCCGCACAGCAGCAGGCCGGCTGATCACCCTCCGTACCGGGGGCAGATGAACGTCGAGGGTGGCACCCCGTCCGGGGTGCCACCCTCGTTCATGAGCGACCGGCGCCCGCGCGCTAGTTGTGGCCGAACTTCTTCTGCCGCTTCTGCGACACGTGCGGTTCGGCGCCCGGGGCCGTCATCGCCATCTGCTCGCGTCCGGCAGCGCTCTTCGCGTGCTCTTCGGTGGTCGCGGCGCTGCGGTCATGGTGCTGGCCGGTACGTTCGCCCCGGTTCTTGTTCTTGCCCACGATTCCTCCTTGGGGGAAATCTCGGATGATGGGCCGCACTCAGGCTTGCACGGGAGTACGAAGCTCGCATTTCGGGCAGTTGCAGAGTGTGGCGCGCCGGTGATCGCGTAACCGGTCACAACGCCCCGGTGTTCGGGCAGACTCGGGGCAACAGTGTTACCGGGGGGACGGACGGCAGGACTTTCGGAGAAGAGGGTGAGACCGATGGACCGCTGCGTCGTCCTCGTGGACGCCGGTTACCTGCTCGGCGCCGCCGCGAGCCTCCTCGCCGGAGAGCCCTCCCGGTCCCGGATCACGGTCGACCACACCGAGATCGTCGCCGGTCTGCGGGAGCGCGCCGAGAAGGAGACGGGCCAGCCGCTGCTGCGGATCTACTGGTTCGACGGCGCCCCGGACCGCGTCCCCCAACCGGAGCACAGGAGGCTTCGGGTGATGCCCCGGGTGACCGTCCGCCTCGGCGCGCTGACCCGGACCGACGGCCGCTGGGCCCAGAAGGGCGTCGACGCGGCCATGCACGCCGAGCTCTCCGAGCTGGCCCGCAACCGCGCCTGCTCCGACGTCGTCCTGGTCACCGGCGACGGCGACCTGCTGCCCGGCATGATGTCGGCGAAGGAGCACGGCGTCGCCGTCCACCTGTGGGCCGTGCAGGCCGCCGACGGCGACTTCAACCAGTCCGAGGACCTGGTCGCCGAGGCCGACGAACGCCGCGTCCTGGACCGGGAGTGGATCACCAGGGCCATTCAGGTGCGCGAGCCCGCCGGCGTCTGCGCGCCGCTCACCCCGCGCCCCGAGATCGCCGCCATCCTCTCCGCGCCCCTGCCCGAGCCCGCCCAGGCGGCCAAGCCGCAGCCCGTGGCCGACCAGCCCGCGGAGCCCCCCGCCGCCACGCCCTCGCTCGTCACCGCGGAGCGGAACGGCGCCGGCCCGGTCACCGGAGCTCCCGCGGCCGCGGCCGGCAAAAGTGTGATGCCCACCCCCAAGGACGTCGCCGGCATCGTCCACCGCGGCCACTCCGCGCCGCACCCCTCGTCCCCGTCCGCCACCGGCGCCACCCTGCGCTGGTCCTCCGACCGGGGACTGGTCGGCGGCACCGAGTCCGCCGACCCGGGCCTGCCGACGCTGGCCCAGCTCACCAGCGCCGAACAGCGCTGGGCGGACCGCGAGGAGGACATCACCGCCGTCAGCGGCGACCCGTACGAGGTCGGCCAGGTCTTCGCCCGGCGCTGGATCGGCCGGCTCACCGAGACGTCCCATCTGCAATTGCTCTCCGCCGAGTACCCGCGGGTCCCGCACCGCATCGACGGTGAGCTGCTGCGCTACGCCGCCCGGTTCGGCCTGCTGGCCCACAAGGACGACCAGATCGACGAGCACGACCGCTACGCCATCCGGGCGGGCTTCTGGCGCGAGATCGACGCCCGCGCGGTCGTCGCGAGGGCCCCAGCGGGGGAGTGAGCGCGCCCGGACCGGACCCTGAGGCACGTCCGGGGCGGGATGGAGCGTAGTCTCGATCCTCGTGAGTACGGGCACGGAACAGGGCGCCACCGCGCGGACGGCGAGGGTGGTGACCGTGCGCGGGCTGGTGAAGACCTATCCGGCCGGGCGGGGGCGGCGCGCAGCCGCGACCCCGCCGGTGCGGGCCAACGACGGCATCGACCTGGACGTCCGGGGCGGCGAGATCTTCGGGCTGCTCGGCCCCAACGGCGCCGGGAAGACCACCCTGGTGCGCCAGTTGACGGGGCTGCTGCGCCCCGACGCGGGCACCGTCCAGATGCTCGGGCACGACCTCGTGCGGCACCCGGAGCGCGCGGCGCGGCTGGTCGGCTACCTCGGCCAGGAGTCGAGCGCGCTGGACGAGCTGACCGTCGCCCTCGCCGCCGAGACCACCGGCCGGCTGCGCGGACTGGACGCCAGGGCCGCGCGCGCCGAGCGGGACGCCGTCCTGGAGGAGCTGGATCTGACCGCCCTGGCCGGGCGGCCGCTGAAGAAGCTGTCGGGCGGGGAGCGGCGGCTGGCCTGCTTCGCCGCCGCACTGGTGGGGGAGCGGCCGGTGCTCGTGCTGGACGAGCCGACCACCGCCATGGACCCGGTCGCCCGGCGCGCGGTGTGGGCGGCCGTCGACCGGCGGCGCGCCGAGCGCGGCACCACGGTGCTGCTGGTCACCCACAACGTGATCGAGGCGGAGACGGTGCTGGACCGGGTCGCCGTCATCGACGACGGCCGGGTCATCGCCTGTGACACCCCGGCCGGGCTGAAGGCGCTGGTGGCCGACGACGTCCGGCTGGACCTGGTGTGGCGGGACGAGCCGCCGACGACCCTGCCCGAGGTGGCGGCCCTCCGGGCCGACGCGGCGATCACCGGGCGCCGCTGGACGCTGCGACTGCCCCAGCAGCGGGCCCGTACCGTGGTCGCCGAGCTCACCGGCGGGCCGGCCTTCGCCGCGCTCGACGATTTCACCCTGACGGCGCCCAGCCTGGAGGATGTCTACCTGGCGCTCGGCGGCCGGCGGAAGGGGTTGGTCAAGGCGTGAACGGCGGCAACGGCGGAGCCGTGACCCTGGACGTGGACCGGAACGTGAACGGGAACCTGGACGTGCGCGGCACCGCGCAGCGGGGCGGCGCGCAGTGACGATCATCTCCGCGGGAGCGGACACCCGTACGGCGGCACCGGCGGCGCCCGTCGCCCCCCTCGGCGAGCCGGCCGCGGAGCTGGCGCCGCGCGCCCGGCTGCTGCCCTCGATGGCGGCGGTGTACCGGGCGCAGCTGTCCCGGGCGAAGGTCGCCCGGATCCCACTGCTGTTCGTGGCGACCTTCCAGTCGGTCGGCATCATGATCATGATGCGCGGGGTCGTCGACGGCGGCCCGGCCGCGCGCGCGGTGGTCGCCGGATCGAGCGTGCTGGTCGTGGCCTTCGTGGCGCTCAACCTGCTCGCCCAGTACTTCGGGCAGCTGCGCGCCTCGGGCGGCCTGGACCACTACGCGACCCTGCCGGTGCCCCCGGCGGCCGTGGTGCTCGGCGCCGCGGGCGCCTACGCGTCCTTCACCGTGCCCGGGACGCTGGTGACGGCGGGGATCGGCTGCGCGCTGTTCCAGTTGCCGTTCGCCCATCTGTGGATCCTCGCCGCGGTCATCCCGCTGGCGGGGGCGGCGCTGTCCGGGCTGGGCGCGGCGCTCGGGCTGCTGGCGCCGCGCCAGGAGCTGGCCACGCTGGCCGGTCAGCTCGGCATGTCCGCGGCGCTGCTGCTGGGCGTGCTGCCGGCGGAGAACCTCCCCGCGCCGATCGGCTTCGTACGGGACCTGCTGCCGTCGACCTACGGTGTCGAGGCGTTCATCCGCAGCTTCGACGCCCGGCCCGACTGGCTGGCGGTCACCGCCGACCTCTCGGTGTGCGCGGCCGTGGGCCTGGCCTCGCTGGCGGTGGCCACCTGGGCGTACCGCCGGGCGGCCTGCCGGTGACCCGAGGGCTCGGTGCCGGTCAGGTGCCGGTGGCGCATGCCGCGGACGGACCTGGCACGATGGCAGGGTGACCGCACCCCTGACCCCTCATGATCACTGGCCGCCCGCGCCGCTGCCGCCGTTCCCGGAGCAGGAGAAGCGCATGGACCCCGTCCGGGAGCTCAAGAGCGGCGCGCTGACCGCACTGCTCGTGGCCGTGGCGGGCGTGGTGCTCGGGTTGCTGTGGCTGTGGCTCGCGCCGCGGATCCCGCTCGTCTCCGACGGCAAGGCGGTCTACCTCAAGGACACCGAGGGGGAGCAGGCCGTCGGGGCCGACGGCACCTTCGTCCTGCTGGCGCTGGCCATCGGTGTCCTGACCGGCGCCGTCGTGTTCTGGCGGCACCGGCGCGGGGGCGTGGGAATCGTCCTCGGCATGGCCGCCGGCGCGGTGCTGGGTTCGGTTCTTGCCTGGCGGCTGGGCGTGTGGCTCGGTCCCACCGGGGACCTGATCGCGCACGCCAGGGCGGTCGGCGTGAAGACGGTCTTCGACGGCCCCCTCGCGCTGCAGGCCAAGGGCGCCCTCCTGGCCTGGCCCATAGGGGCCGTCCTCACCCATCTCCTGCTGACCACGGCCTTCGGCCCGCGCGACGAGGAGCACTCCGTCCCGCGCTGGGACGCACCGCCACCGCCACCGCTCCCGGGTGCCTGAGCGGGGCCCGGAGGTCAGGCCGGGCGCCTGCCGTGATTGGCCCTGCGCTTCTTGATCCGCCACTTCCGCTTGCGCGTGCGCTTGGACATGGGACCTCCCCTGGGCCGGGTGTGCCTCCGGGCAGCGTGCGCCCGCGAGGCCCCGCCGTCCAGGGGTCAGGCGCGCCCGATCGGCGCGACGACGGCGTCGGTGAGCCCCACCAGGTCCCGCGGCGCGAGCTCCACCTCCAGTCCGCGTTTGCCCGCCGAGACGAACACCGTGGGGTGCTCCAGCGCGGAGGCGTCCACGACGGTCCGCAGCCGCTTGCGCTGCCCCAGCGGCGAGATGCCGCCCCGCACGTAGCCGGTGGTCCGCTCGGCGGCGGCCGGGTCCGCCATGCCCGCGCGCTTCCCGCCGGCCGCGGAGGCGAGCGCCTTGAGGTCGAGCGATCCCACGACGGGGACGACGGCGACGGTCAGCGCCCCGTCGACCTCGGCGACCAGGGTCTTGAAGACGCGGTCGGGGGAGGTGCCCAGCGCCTGCGCCGCCTCCTCCCCGTAGCCGAGCTCCGAGGCGGGGTCATGGGCGTAGGCGTGCACGGTGAAGGCGGCGCCCGCCTTCTCCAGGGCGACGGTGGCGGGCGTTCCGCCCGACGATGACTGCTTCTTCTTGGCCATGGCGCTGTGAGGATACGTCAGTTCGGGCTGGGGACCTGACGGGTCAGGTCCACGGCGGGCAGGGTCTGGAGCTTGTCGATGACCGCGGCCTCGCGGCGCAGCAGCCGCAGCTCGCGCTCCAGGCGGGCCGCCGTGTCCGGAGCCTCCAGCAGGTGCTGCTTGGCGGGTGTGTCGGCGACGGTCGCGGCCGCCACCAGGTACGACAGCACGGTCGGGTCGTCCGGCAGCTCCTGGTTCCCGGCCAGGCTCCGCTCCCGGGCCCCGGCCAGCCGCTTCTGGTAGGTCCGGAAGGCCCGGGCCACTCCGGCCGCCAGCGCACCGGACCCGGTGCCGGGCTCCTCCGGCACCTCCTCGACCTCACCGACCAGGTACGGCCCCGAGGCGTCCACCGACAGCAGCCGGAAGCGCGTCGTGCCGGTCGCCACGACGTCGAAGCCGCCGTTCTCGCGCTCCCCGATCGTCGCCGCGTCGGCCGTACAGCCCAGCGTGTACAGCGCGCCGGACAGATCCGGCGCGAGACCGGCCGTGGCCTGGTCGGCGCCCGCGGGGGCCACCTCGTGACCGTCCCGGATCGCCACGACGCCGAACCGGCGCGGTGCGTCCTCCGGCAGGGCCAGCAGATCGCGGAAGAGGGCGCGGTACCGCTCCTCGAAGACGTTCAGCGGCAGCACGAGCCCGGGGAAGAGCACGGAGCCGAGCGGGAAGAGCGGAAGACGAGCGGTCACGGTCAGCAAGCCTAGGGCCTGCGGCGCCCACCCAGCGTCGGCCTCGTCCCGTGCCGCCCGGTTTCGCCTCCCGCCGGTGCGGCTTCCCGGGATGCCGGGCGGGCACGGCGCGGCGCTGTACGGCGGCGCCCGGGTCGTCCGCCGGGCTGCCCGGGATTCGTGGTGTGCGACCGCGGGGCCCCGCCCGGTCGTCGTCGGGCGCCGGGCGTCGGTCGAGCGGGCGCGGTGACCTCCGGGGCGCGGTGACGCCAGGGGCGGCGGATCGGAGGCCACGTACCCCCGGCCCACCCACGGCACCGACCGCGCCCGTCGCGGGCGACCCGCACACAGCGGCGGCGCTCTCGTCCGTGAGGGCGTCAGCCGCGGCGGAGGAGGCGGGAGGCGCCGGCGGCGACCGTGGTGGCGAGGATCCAGCCCAGCATGGTGAGGACCGCGGCGGCCCACTGGGCGTCGCCGGTCAGGCGCCAGGCGTTGTCCTGGCCGAGGTTGATGACCGGCAGGAGCAGGTCGAGGGCGAAGAGGGAGGGGCTCCAGTGGGGGAACGCGCCGCTGTCGACGGGATCCGGCCGGCCGTGGAGCTGGAAGACGACCGCCCCGAACGCCCAGAGCAGCGCCATCCATATGGCGGCCCGGCCCGGGCGGTAGCCGTAGCCGACGGTCACGTCCTGCAGATAGCCCCACAGTTTCCCCGCGAGCGGGAGCGTCTCGCGCCGCCGTCGCTGCTTGGCCAGCAGCACCTCGCGGGCGTCGGCGTCCTCCCCGCTCGCGCGCAGCGCGGCCGACAGGTGCTCGTACGGCTCCGGGCTGTACTCCGGGGTGGCCGCCGCGAGCCAGGCGATGCGGGCGCGCAGCGGGAAGGGGCCCTCGGGGCTGAGGGAGCCGTAGGCGAAGCCGGTCAGGTCCAGACCGCCGGCGTCCGGCCAGCAGGTGCGGCTGTCGGTGAGATTGCCCACGCGGGCGCCGGCCAGCGAGATCGTCCCGGTCGGCGGCTGGTCGAGGGTGAGCCGCAACTCCGGCGTCTGGATCCGGCGCAGCGACAGCTGCTGCCCGCCGGTGAGCCGGAACCGCGCC
This sequence comes from Streptomyces sp. NPDC026673, assembly GCF_040638135.1. Lineage (NCBI taxonomy): Bacteria > Bacillati > Actinomycetota > Actinomycetes > Kitasatosporales > Streptomycetaceae > Streptomyces > Streptomyces sp. NPDC026673. Next base: position 35,918 of record NZ_JBEZXR010000039.1, read on the forward strand.
TGGTGGATGATCACCGCGTTGCCGAACCGGCCGTCGTCCAGCCGTACCCCGCCGTCCGAGCTGAAGCGCCGGGTGCGCACGCCCAGCGGCGGGGTGCCGCCGCCGGAGCCGCCGGTGCCGACATAGCCCGCGCTGAGGTAGAGGGTGTGCTCGACGGTGACCCGGGCCGCGTTGAGCGCGTAGCGGCCGTACGGGTTGTGCAGCCGGCTGCCGCGCAGGCTGAGCCGGCCGCCGATGCGGGCGCTGCGCAGGCTGATCTCACCGGTCGCCTCGATCAGCTCGGCCTCGACGTCCTGGGCGACGCTCAGCCCGTCGGCCGCCAGCGCGCGGCCGTGCCGGTCCTTGCGCAGGGTGATCTGGTTGAGCAGCAGGTCCGTGCCGATGTGGGCGTCGGTGAGCCGTATCCCGCCCTCGATGGTGCACTGCGGGAGATGCAGGTCACCGGAGGTGTGCAGGCGCGCCGCCTCCAGCCGCGGTATGGCGCAGCGCACCATGCGCAGGGTCGTGAAGTTGCACTCCGCGAGCAGCACCTGCTGCTCGAAGCGGCAGTCGTGCAGCTCCACATAGGGCACGACCGTGCCGCCGGAGAGGTTGAGCTGCCCGCTGATCTGCGCCCCGGAGAGCTTCACGCACGACACGCGGCCCGAGGCGGCCTGCGGCCCGTCGAGCAGCAGCTTGGCGATCACCTCGGCCCGTACGGTCCGGTCCGGGCCCCAGAAGCGGTCGGCGGCCGGGTCGTCGCGCTCCGGTATCCCCGTCCGCAGGTCGTACAGCTCGCCGAGGCGGAAGGCCTCCCACAGGCCCTGCTCCACCGCGGTCCAGTCGTGCGGCGGCGCGACGGCCGACGGCTCGGTCACCGGATCCCCTCCCGTGGCTGGCAACGACGACGGAAACGCTAGCCGGGGAGATCACGGGACGGGGGCCGTACGCGTATCACGGACTGATACTCGACGGAGGCCGTGAGGGCGGTTCTCTACACTTGGGAGGGTGATCTCCCGAATCGATCTGCGCGGTGACGCCTTCCCTGCGGACGGCATCGACCGCGATCTGCTGCCCCGTGCCGAGCTCGACGTCGAGGCCGCGCTGGAGAAGGTGCGCCCGATCTGCGAGGACGTGAGGCATCGCGGCACCGCGGCACTGATCGACTACGCGGAGAAGTTCGACGGCGTCACCATCGACCGGGTGCGCGTGCCGGCCGAGGCGCTGACCCGCGCCCTGGAGGAGCTGGACCCGAAGGTGCGGGCCGCGCTGGAGGAGTCGATCCGCCGCGCCCGGCTCGTCCACGGCGAGCAGCGCCGCACCGACCACACCACGCAGGTCGTGCCGGGCGGCACGGTCACCGAGCGCTGGGTTCCGGTGGAGCGCGTGGGCCTGTACGTGCCCGGCGGCCGCTCGGTCTACCCGTCCTCCGTGGTGATGAACGTGGTGCCCGCGCAGGAGGCCAAGGTCGGTTCGATGGCCGTCGCCTCGCCCCCGCAGAAGGAGTTCGGCGGGCTCCCGCACCCGACGATCCTCGCCGCGTGCGCCCTGCTCGGCGTGGACGAGGTGTATGCCGCGGGCGGCGCCCAGGCCGTCGCGATGTTCGCCTACGGCACCGAGGAGTGCCGTCCGGTGAGCATGGTCACCGGCCCCGGCAACATCTGGGTCGCCGCCGCCAAACGCCTGCTCAAGGGCCGCATCGGCATCGACGCGGAGGCCGGTCCCACCGAGATCGCCGTCCTCGCCGACGCCACCGCCGACCCGGTGCACGTCGCCGCCGACCTGATCAGCCAGGCCGAGCACGACCCGCTGGCCGCCGCCGTCCTGGTCACCGACTCCGTCGACCTCGCCGAGGCGGTGGAGAAGGAGCTCCAGACGCAGATCGCCGCCACCAAGCACGTCGAGGACCGGATCGTCCCCGCGCTGTCCGGCCGCCAGTCCGGCATCGTCCTCGTCGACGGGATCGAGCAGGGGCTGCAGGTGGTGGACGCCTACGCGGCCGAGCACCTGGAGATCCAGACCGAGAACGCGGCCGAGGTCGCCGCCCGGGTGCGCAACGCGGGCGCGGTCTTCGTCGGCGCCTACGCCCCGGTCTCGCTGGGCGACTACGCGGCCGGCTCCAACCACGTGCTGCCCACCGGCGGCTGCGCCTGCCACTCCTCGGGCCTGTCCGTGCAGTCCTTCCTGCGCGGCATCCACGTCGTGGACTACACCCGCGAGGCGCTCGCCGAGATCGCCCCGCACGTGGTGACCCTGGCCGACGCCGAGGACCTGCCCGCGCACGGCGCCGCGGTCCGCGCCCGATTCGATTGGACGGTACCGGGTTCGTGACCGGCATCGACGATCTGCCCATCCGGGACGAACTGCGCGGCAAGTCCCCGTACGGAGCGCCCCAACTCGACGTCCCCGTACGCCTGAACACCAACGAGAACCCGTACCCGCTGCCCGAGGCGCTGGTCGAGCGGATCGCCGAGCGGGTCCGCGCGGCCGCCCGCGACCTCAACCGCTATCCCGACCGGGACGCGGTGGAGCTCCGCACCGAACTGGCGAAGTACCTCACCCGCACCGCGGGCCACGCGGTGGGCCTGGCCAACGTGTGGGCGGCCAACGGCTCCAACGAGGTCATCCAACAGCTGCTGCAGACCTTCGGCGGCCCCGGCCGCACCGCGATCGGCTTCGAGCCCTCGTACTCCATGCACGGCCTGATCTCCCGCGGCACCGGCACCGGCTGGATCTCCGGCCCCCGCGAGGAGGACTTCACGATCGACGTGGCCGCCGCCGAGCGGGCCATCGCCGAGCACCGGCCGAACGTGGTCTTCATCACCTCGCCCAACAACCCCACGGGCACCGCGGTGGCCGCCGACACCGTCCTCGCCCTCTACGAGGCCGCCCAGGGCGCCCGGCCTTCCCTGGTGGTCGTCGACGAGGCGTACGGCGAGTTCAGCCACGGCCCGTCCCTGCTGCCGCTGATCGAGGGCCGCCCCAACATGGTGATCAGCCGCACCATGTCCAAGGCCTTCGGCGCCGCCGGCCTGCGGCTGGGCTACCTCGCCGCCCACCCGGCGGTCGTGGACGCCGTCCAGCTGGTGCGCCTGCCGTACCACCTGTCCGCCGTCACCCAGGCCACCGCGCTCGCCGCCCTGGAGCACACCGATACGCTGCTGGCGTACGTCGAACAGCTGAAGGCCGAGCGGGACCGCCTGGTCGACGAGCTGCGGGCGATCGGCTACGAGGTCACCGACTCGGACGCCAACTTCGTGCAGTTCGGCCGCTTCGAGGACAGCCACCGCGTGTGGCAGGCGATCCTCGACCGCGGCGTCCTCGTCCGCGACAACGGCGTACCGGGCTGGCTGCGGGTCACCGCGGGCACCCCGGCCGAGAACGACGCGTTCCTCGAAGCGGTACGCGAGCTGAAGAAGGAGCACTGACCACATGACCCGCGTCGGCCGCGTGGAGCGCACGACCAAGGAGACGTCCGTCGTCGTCGAGCTCGATCTCGACGGCACCGGCAGGACCGAGATCTCCACCGGAGTCGGCTTCTACGACCACATGCTCGACCAGCTGGGCCGCCACGGCCTCTTCGACCTCACGGTCAAGACCGAGGGCGACCTGCACATCGACACCCACCACACCATCGAGGACACCGCCCTCGCGCTGGGCGCCGCCTTCAAGCAGGCGCTCGGCGACAAGGTGGGCATCTACCGCTTCGGCAACTGCACCGTCCCGCTGGACGAGTCCCTCGCCCAGGTCACCGTGGACCTCTCCGGCCGCCCCTACCTGGTGCACACCGAGCCGGAGAACATGGCGCCGATGATCGGCTCCTACGACACGACGATGACCCGGCACATCCTGGAGTCCTTCGTCGCCCAGGCGCAGATCGCCCTGCACGTCCACGTCCCGTACGGGCGCAACGCCCACCACATCGTGGAGTGCCAGTTCAAGGCGCTGGCCCGGGCCCTGCGCTACGCCTCCGAGCGCGATCCGCGCGCCGCGGGCATCCTCCCGTCGACGAAGGGCGCCCTCTGATGAGCAAGGCCGCGGTCCTCTTCATCCTGCTCGGCCTCTTCCTGGCCGGCGGGGTGTACTCCTTCTGGAAGCAGAAGATGCCCAAGAGCGTCGTCGTGCTGCTCGGTATCGGCTCCGCCATGTCGCTGGCGGCCGGCCTGCTGCGGCTGTAGGGGGTTTCCGCAGATGAGCAAGGCCGCCAAGAAGGTCGTGGTCCTCGACTACGGCTTCGGCAACGTCCGTTCCGCCGAGCGCGCGCTCGCCCGGGCCGGCGCGGACGTCGAGATCACCGCCGACTTCGACAAGGCGATGAACGCCGAAGGACTGCTCGTCCCCGGCGTCGGCGCCTTCGCGGCCTGCATGGCCGGGCTGAAGGCGGTGCGCGGTGAGTGGATCATCGGCCGCCGGCTGGCCGGCGGCAGGCCCGTGATGGGGATCTGCGTGGGCATGCAGATCCTCTTCGAGAAGGGCGTCGAGCACGGCGTCACCACGGAGGGCTGCGACGAGTGGCCCGGCACCGTCGAGCCGCTGCGCGCGCCGATCGTGCCGCACATGGGCTGGAACACCGTCAAGGCGCCCGACGACTCGCAGATGTTCGCGGGCCTGGAGGCCGACGCCCGCTTCTACTTCGTGCACTCGTACGCGGTACGCACCTGGGAGCTGGAGACCGCCAACCCCACCATCCGGGCCCCGAAGGTCACCTGGGCCACGCACGGGGAGCCCTTCGTCGCCGCGGTGGAGAACGGCCCGCTGTGGGCCACCCAGTTCCACCCCGAGAAGTCCGGCGACGCCGGCGCCCAGTTGCTGGCCAACTGGCTCGACACCCTCAAGGACTAGGACGTACGCCGTTATGAGCACGACGCACCGCCTCGAACTCCTTCCCGCCGTCGACGTCCGCGACGGCCAGGCCGTCCGCCTCGTCCACGGCGAGTCCGGCTCCGAGACGTCCTACGGCGACCCGATGGCCGCGGCCCTGGCCTGGCAGCAGGCCGGCGCGGAATGGCTGCACCTGGTGGACCTGGACGCCGCCTTCGGCACGGGGGACAACCGCGCGCAGATCGCCGAGGTCGCCCGCTCCATGGACATCAAGGTCGAGCTCTCCGGCGGCATCCGCGACGACGAGACGCTGGCCGCGGCGCTCGCGACCGGCTGCACCCGGGTCAACCTCGGCACCGCCGCCCTGGAGGCCCCGGAGTGGGTCGCCAAGGTCATCGCCGAGCACGGCGACCGGATCGCGGTCGGCCTGGACGTCCGCGGCACCACCCTGCGCGGCCGCGGCTGGACCCGCGACGGCGGCGATCTCTACGAGACGCTGGCCCGCCTCGACTCCGAGGGCTGCGCCCGCTACGTCGTCACCGACATCAACAAGGACGGCACCCTCCAGGGCCCCAACCTGGAGCTGCTGCGGAACGTGTGCGCGGCGACCGACCGGCCGGTCGTCGCCTCCGGCGGCGTCTCCTCCCTCGACGACCTGCGGGCCATCGCCGGCCTGGTTCCCGAGGGCGTCGAAGGCGCCATCGTGGGTAAGGCCCTCTACGCCAAGGCGTTCACCTTGGAAGAGGCTTTGGAGGCTGTGTCCCGATGACCCAAACCCCGGCCGTGCAGCGTGTGCAGTCCAGCAGCCCCTGGGAGGAGCAGTTCGGCTTCGCGCGCGGTGTCGCGGCGGGGGACCGGGTCCATGTCGCGGGCACGATGCCGTTCGTCGGCGCCGTGCTGCACGGCGAGGGGGACCCGTACGAGCAGGCCAAGGTGGCCTTCACCAACGCCCTCGCCGTCCTCGAGGAGTTCGGCCTGGGCGCCGAGTCCGTCGTCCGTACCCGCATGTACCTCACCCACACCCGCGACGTGGACGCGGTGGGCCGGGCCCACAAGGAGTTCTTCGACGCCGTACGTCCGGCCGCCACGGTGGTCGTGGTCTCCGGTTTCGTGGACTCCCGTGTCCTGGTCGAAGTCGAACTGGAAGCATTCCGAGGAGCCCGAGAGCAATGACCCTGGCGGTCCGAGTCATCCCCTGCCTGGACGTGGACAACGGCCGGGTCGTCAAGGGCGTCAACTTCCGGAACCTGCGGGACGCCGGGGACCCCGTCGAGATGGCCAAGCTGTACGACGCCGAGGGCGCCGACGAGCTGACCTTCCTCGACATCACCGCCTCGTCCGGCAACCGCGAGACGACCTACGACGTGGTGCGGCGCACCGCCGAGCAGGTCTTCATCCCGCTCACCGTCGGCGGCGGCGTGCGGTCCGCCGAGGACGTCGACAAGCTGCTGCGCGCCGGGGCCGACAAGGTGGGCGTCAACACCGCGGCGATCGCCCGGCCCGAACTGCTCCGCGAGATCGCCGAGCGGTTCGGCCGGCAGGTGCTGGTGCTGTCCGTGGACGCCCGGCGCACGGACGCCGGGACCCCGTCCGGGTTCGAGGTCACCACGCACGGCGGCCGCCAGGGCACCGGAATCGACGCCGTGGAGTGGGCGCACCGCGCGGCGGAGCTGGGCGCCGGCGAGATCCTGCTCAACTCGATGGACGCCGACGGCACGAAGGACGGCTACGACACGGAGATGATCGCCGCCGTCCGCAAGCACGTCACCGTCCCCGTCATCGCCTCCGGCGGCGCGGGCCGCCTGACCGACTTCCCGCCGGCGATCGGCGCGGGCGCCGACGCCGTCCTGGCCGCCTCCGTCTTCCACTTCGGCGACCTGCGCATCGGCGAGGTCAAGCGGACCCTGCGGGACGCCGGTCACCCGGTGCGCTAGGGCCGGGTGACGGCGGCGGCCCGGCCTGGGTCGTGTCGTCAACTGCCCTCCCCCCGACCTTCGGCCGGGGGGAGTTGTCGACTCGTCCGAGCAGCCCACTACGGGGACGGCTTTTCGCCGTAGGATGCACCGCACCTGGGGGCACCTCCCAGCGTCAGCTGGGGGAGCCCGTTCGGCGACACGCCCCAACCGCGCCCAACCGGCCGCCTGGGCGGCGACGTGGTCGCGGGCCAGAAGGGGGCGGGCGGCGGCCAGGGCGCCGGAGGGAACGGAAAGCACTCCCGCGACGTCCGAGGCACATGAAGCCATCACGTCAAGCCGCCGTCCTGCTCCTCGGCGCGGGGCTGTTGCTCTCCGGTTGCTCGTACGAGGACCTGGCCCGCGGGGAGAGCAACCCCACGCTGCCCGCCCGGACCGTCGACGCCGACGGGTGGCGGCAAGGGCCGAAGCACCCCAAGGAGCACACGCCGTATCCCTACGACATGTACACCCACTGCGGGATCAAGTGGGCGCACTTCGGCGGCCGCTGGTGGGTCCTGGACACCGTGTTCAACGGCGCCCCGCAGGTCGAGGGGGAACCGGCCGCACCCCACACCCAGACCCTCGCCGGGTACATGACCCTGATCGGCCCGGACACCGCCAACTTCGACACGGCCGGGATGCCCACGCTGCAGTTCGTCCCGGCCGAGAGCAAGCCGCCGGGCTGCGCGTAGGGCCCGTGCCGGTTCAGCCGACGGGCTGGGCGGCGATGTGGTCGCGGGCCAGAAGGGGGCGGGCGGCGCCCAGGGTGAGGGCGGAGAGGGTGACGCCGCTCGCCGCGCTGACGGCGGCCGCGGGGAGGGAGCCGTCGGCGAGGATCAGGCCGCTGACGGCGGAGCCGCCCGCGATACCCGTGGTGACGAGCGTGACCAGCCAGGCGAAGGCCTCGGTGACGGTGCCCGCCGGGGCGAGTTCGCCGGTGAGGCGGAAGACCACGGTGAGCAGCGGCGCGAAGAACACCCCGCTGAGCAGGGCGACCAGGGCCATCGGCAGCGGGCCGGGGACCAGGGTGAAGGGCCAGAAGGTGAGGGCCATCCCGGCGCCGGTGACGGCCGCCTTGGTGGCCGCGTCCGCCCGCCAGGGCAGGGCGGCGATCAGCAGGGCGCCGATCAGTGCCCCGGTGGAGTTGAGCGCCAGCAGGGTGCCCGCGCCGCCGGGCAGCGGGTGGCGTTCGGCGTAGGCGACGGCGAAGACGTTGAACGTGCCCAGCGCCCAGCCGCAGCCGGTCAGGGCGCACAGCAGCACCACCAGCGCCCGGCTGCGCAGCGGCCCCAGCCAGTGGACGGAACGGGTCGCGGAGGCCCAGGCGCGTGAGGGCGCGGAGGTCGCCACCGAGATCGCGCCCACGACCCCGAGGACGGCCGCGGCCAGCAGCGCCAGCCGGGGCGGGCCGGCCACGGCCAGCCCGCCGACGAGCAGCGGGCCGCCGATGAAGACCAGTTCCTGCGCGCCCGCGTCCACGGCGTACGCCGACTCCAGTTCGGACGGCTCGACGAGGTCGGGCCACAGCGCCCGCAGGCACGGCTCCAGCGGAGGCGAAGCCGCCCCGGCGACGGCCGGGCCGAGCACGGCCACGACCGTGCTGCCCGGTGCGGCGGCCAGCGCCGCGAAACCGGCGGCCGAGACCAGGGACGAGACGAGGAGCACGCGCGGCTGGCCCAGCCGGTCCACCCACCGTCCGAGGAGCGGCCCGCCGATCGCCCCGGACACCGCGTAGACGCCCCCGGCGGCACCGACCAGCCGGTAGTCGGCGCCCGCCGCGCGCAGCGTCAGCGCGATGGCCAGGGCCGCCATGGCGGTGGGCAGCCGTCCGACGAGCGAACCGGACAGCAGCCGGCCCACATGGGGCCGGCGGAGCAACTTCAGGTACGGCACACGTCACCCACGGAGGTCGAGCGCTGCGGCGATCACGTCGTGCACCAGCGTCTCACCCGGCGCTCGGTTCTCCTTCAGCCGTTCGAGATCCGCGGGGCCGAACCAGTCGTACGCGGTGTGCTTGCCCGGCTCCAGGCGCGGACGCGCGAGGTCCCCGTCGACGTCGACCACGAAGTCCGCCTCGTGGCGCAGGCCTTGGCCGTCGTCGCCCTCCCAGGTGGACACCCCGATCAGCCGCCGCACCGCGCGCAGCCGCCAGCCGGTCTCTCCCCTGGCCTTCGGCATGGGGAACCCCACCTCCACTTCGCGGGCGAGGGCTCCGAGGAGGGTCTCGCCCGGCTCCACATGGCCGCCGACGATGTCCCAGCAGTCCGGGAAGAGCCGGCGGCCGGGGGAGCGGCGCTGGGCGAAGGCCCTGCCGTCCGCGTCGAGGACGACCGCCCCCACCGCCCAGGTCTCGCCCTGGCGCGGAACCGGTATCCCGATTCCCGCCGCCGCGATGTTCGTCTCTTCGCTGCTCGCGTCCATGGCGGCAGAGCGTAGCCCCGATGCGCACGATCAGTTGCGCAATTTATCTTGCGCAAATTTCCTTTCCTGTCTAGCCTCCCGGGTATGCCCGAGGAAGAGACGGAAGAGAACGCCGCGGACCCCCGCAGGATCACCGACCTCGACGCGCTCAAGGTCTTCACGCACCCGCTGCGCATCGAGCTCTACCGCGCCCTGTTCGCCGCCCGCACCGCGACCGCCTCCCAGTTGGCCGACCAGGTCGACGAGGCGGTCTCGCTGGTCAGTTACCACCTGCGCAAGCTCGCCGCGCACGGCTTCATCACCGAGGCCCCGGGGCAGAGTTCGGACGGCCGCGAGCGGTGGTGGAAGGTGAGCTCGGAGCGCGGATTCACCTTCCGCAGCTCGGACTTCGCCGACCGCCCCGAGGGCGCCGCCGTCATGGGCGAGGTGACCCGGCAGCTCCTCGCCGCCCGGTACGCGCGCTACTCCGCCTACCTCGACCAGCAGCTCGCCTGGGGCAAGGAGTGGACCGACGCCTCCTTCAGCTCCGAGTACCTGCCCCGGCTCACCGCCGACGAGACGCAGCGGTTCGGCGAGGAGCTGGACGAGCTGGTCAAGCGCTGGACCGACCGCGCGCGGGCCGCCGAGGAGGCGGGCGACACCGAGGGCCGCGAGCACGTCGCGGTGCACCTGTACGGATTCCCCTACCGGCCGTGAACCCCGAAGGAGGCGACCGCATGACGGCGCCCGGTACCACCGCCCCGCCCGTCTCCCCCTCCCGTGCCCCGGCCCACCGGGACGCCAACGTCCTGCGCTGGCTGGCCGCCTTCACCACCTCGCTCGTCGGCGACGCGGTGTGGTTCCTCGCCCTGTCGTGGGCCGCCACCCGCGCCGGGGACCCCGGGCGGGCCGGTCTGGTGCTCGCGGCCGGCGCCGTGCCGCGCGCCGTGCTGATGCTCGGCGGGGGAGTGCTGGCCGACCGGTTCGGGCCGCGCCGCATCGTCATCGGCAGTGATCTGACCCGCTGCGCGGTGATGTTCGCGGCGGCCGCGCTGCTCGCCCTCACCACCCCCGGGCTGTGGGCGCTGGCCGTGATCGCGCTGTTCTTCGGGGTCGTGGACGCGGTGTTCCTGCCCGCGGTCGGCGCCCTGCCGCCGCGGATCACCGGCCCGGAGCAACTCGGCCGTCTGCACGGGATGAAGGGCATCGCGATGCGCGTCGGCAATGTGGCCGGCGCCTCGCTCGGCGGCACGGCGGTGGCGACCGGCGGCGCCGCCACCGCGTTCGCCCTCGCGGGCGGGCTGTTCGCGGTCTCGCTCGTGCTGCTGCTCGCCGTCCGCGTCGCGCCGCTGCCGCCCGACGACCGGGCCGCGCGCGCGGCCGGCACCCCATGGGGGGACCTGGTGGAGGGCCTGCGCTACCTCCGCGGCCGGCGCGTGCTCACCGCGCTGATGGTCGTCATCGCGGTCGGCGAACTCGGCTTCGCCGGGCCGTTCAACATCGGCCTCGCGCTCATCGCCGCCGATCGCGGCTGGGGCGCGGCCGGGCTCGGCTGGATCGTCAGCGGCTTCGGCGCCGGCGCGGGCGCCGCCTCGCTGCTGCTGACGGTGCGCGGCCGGCTGCCGCGCGCCGGGCTGGCCCAGTCCTGCTGCCTGGGGCTCGGGGCGGTCGGGATGGCAGGGTTCGCCTTCGTCCCGGCGCTGCCGGGGGCGGTCGCCGTCGCGGTCGTCGCCGGCCTCGTGGCGGGACTCAGCGGCGCGCTGTGCGGAGCCCTGCTGCAGACCCTCACCGACCCCGCCTACCTCGGCCGGGTCAGCTCGGTGGCCGCGTTGTTCTCCCTCGGCGTCGCCCCGTTGAGCTATCCGCTCACCGGTGCCGCCATCGGCGCCTGGGGCCCCCAGCCGGTCTTCGTCGCCAGTGCGGTGGTCGCGGCCGCGGGCGCCCTGGTGGGACTCGCCGCTCCCGCGTTGCGGCGGGCGGAACTCGCCCGCCGCCCGCGGCGGTGATCAGCCGGTGATCCCGAGCCTGGCGTCGTAGAGCCGGGCCACCGCATCCTTGTCGCCCTCCGCCTCCACCCGGGCCGAGTCCTGCCGGCCGAAGGCGAACAGCAGCAGCTCGGCGGGGTCGCCGGTGACGGTGACGACCGGCGTGCCGCGGTGCGCCACCGCGGTCTGGCCGTCCGGGCGGCGCAGCACCAGGCCCACCGGGGCCTTGCGGCCCAGCAGGCGCGCGGAGCGCTCCAGCCGGGACCACAGCAGGTCGGCGAAGACGGGGTCCAGCTCGCGCGGCGACCAGTCCGGCTGGGCACGGCGCACGTCCTCGGAATGGACGTAGAACTCGACGGTGTTGGCCGCCTCGTCGATCTGCTTGAGGGCGAACGGCGACAGCCGTGGCGGGCCCGTGCGGATGAGCCGGATGAGTTCCTGGTAGGGCTTGTCCGCGAACTCCTTGCGGACCCGTTCCGACCGTTCCGCGAGCAGCGGGATGACCAGACCGGCCGAGGCGTCACCACGGCGCTCCCGCACGACGACATGGGCGGCGAGATCGCGCGTGGTCCACCCCTCGCAGAGGGTTGGCGCCTCGGGTCCGGCACTCTCCAGCAGGTCGGCGAGGAGCAGACGTTCACGCTGGGCATGAGTCGACATGCCGTCAGCCTACGTCCGGCCCCCGCCGGTGGGCAGCAGCTACGGCAGCGGTTTGGTCAGCTTCTTGCCGTCCACCCGGTTGCTGAGGGTCAGGGAGCAGGAGATGGTGTCCTTCCCCTGCACCTGGTAGCCCGTGAGCTTCGGGTACAGCGCGTAGTAGTAGTACCCGGGGTTGTCCTTGATGTCCTTCAGGCGCTTGGCCGCGTCCGCCTCGCACAGCTTCAGGACCTTGGCCTTGAGCTCCGCCTCGGTGGCGAAGGTGCCCGTGATGGTCTCGTTGGCGATGACCTCGGCGTCGTGCGGGCCGTTGCAGGAGACCGTGGTGACCTCGGTGACGCTGCTGTCCAGTCCCGGATCGTCGAAGCACTGACCGGGGTCCAGCACCACGTACTTGCGGAAGGTCTCCGACGGGTCCGGCTCCGTCGAGCCGGCCGACGTGGCCGGTGTGCCGGGGGCCGAGGACCTCGGGCTGCTGCTGGTGCTCGACCCGCTCGCGCCCTTGTCGTCGTCCTCGCCGCCGCTCAGCGTGACCGCCAGGCCGCCGATGACCACCGCGATCAGCACGACCGCGCCGATGGCTATCGCGGCCACCTTCGCGCCGCCACCGCTGCGCGGCGGCTGGGGCGGGGGCGGGTAGCCGTAACCGCCGCCCGGCTGCGGCGGCCCGGGGAACTGCGGCTGGTTCTGGTACGGCGGCTGCGGCTGGTACTGCGGCTGCGCCTGTGACGGGGGCTGGTACTGGGGCGGGCCGAAACCCCCCGGGGGCGGCCCAAAACCGCCGCCCTGTCCGGAGCGCGGGTCGTCGGGCGGCGACGGCGGAGGAAAACTCATGGACGAAGCATGCCCCATACGGGTGAGCGGAGTGAGGGCAGGAGCCGAAGTCGCACCGCCCGGACCGGGCAGAATGGGGGTATGGAATCCCCGCTCGACCCAGCCGTCGCCGCCCGCCTCAAGCGCACCGCCGACGGGCTCGTCCCCGCCGTCGCGCAGCAGTACGACACCGGCGAAGTCCTCATGCTCGGTTGGATGGACGACGAGGCGCTGCACCGCACCCTCACCACCGGCCGCTGCACCTACTGGAGCCGCAGCCGCCAGGAGTACTGGGTCAAGGGCGACACCTCCGGGCACGTCCAGCACGTGAAGTCCGTGGCGCTGGACTGCGACGGCGACACGATCCTCGTCAAGGTCGACCAGGTGGGCGCCGCCTGCCACACCGGCGACCGCACCTGCTTCGACGCGGGCACCCTGCCACTGGCCTGAACCGGCCGCCCCCGGGCACTAGGCTGCGGACCATGACCACGGGCACCGTCACCCCCGACCTCGACACCTTCCGCAAGCTGGCGCAGGACCGCCGTGTCATCCCGGTCAGCAGGAAGTTGCTGGCCGACGGGGACACCCCGGTCGGGCTGTACCGGAAACTCGCCGCCGAGCGCCCGGGCACCTTCCTGCTGGAGTCGGCGGAGAACGGCCGCTCGTGGTCCCGCTACTCCTTCGTCGGCGTCCGCAGCGCCGCCACCCTGACCGAGCGCGACGGCCAGGCCCACTGGCTCGGCACGCCCCCGGTCGGCGTGCCGACCGGGGGCGACCCGCTGGAGGCGCTGCGGGCCACGATCGAGGCCCTGCACACGCCCCGCGACCTGCACGACGACGCGGGCCTGCCGCCCTTCACCGGCGGCATGGTGGGCTACCTCGGCTACGACGTCGTACGCCGCCTGGAGCGCATCGGCGACCACGCCCGCGACGACCTGCGGCTGCCCGAGCTCACGATGCTGCTCACCTCCGACCTGGCCGTACTCGACCACTGGGACGGCTCGGTACTGCTGATCGCCAACGCGATCAACCACAACGACCTCGACACCGGCGTCGACGAGGCGTACGCCGAGGCCGTGGGCCGGCTCGACGCCATGACCGCCGACCTGGCCCGCCCCGTCGACTCCGCGCCGGCCCAACTGCCGCCCTCCCGCCTCCCGGAGGAGGTCACCTCCCGCTTCGGCGGCGCCGCCTACCAGGCGGCGGTGGAGCGCACCAAGGAGTACATCCGGGCCGGCGACGCCTTCCAGGTGGTGCCCTCGCAGCGGTTCGAGACGCCCTGCCCGGCGAGCGCGCTCGACGTGTACCGCGTGCTGCGGGCGACCAATCCGTCCCCGTACATGTACCTGCTGCGCTTCGACGGCTTCGACGTCGTCGGCTCCAGCCCCGAGGCGCTGGTGAAGGTCGAGGACGGCCGCGCCATGGTGCACCCCATCGCCGGCACCCGGCCCCGCGGCGGGACCCCCCGGGAGGACCAGGCGCTCGCCGACGAACTGCTGGCCGACCCCAAGGAGCGCGCCGAGCACCTGATGCTCGTCGACCTGGGCCGCAACGACCTCGGCAGGGTCTGCGAGCCCGGCAGCGTCGAGGTCGTCGACTTCATGTCGATCGAGCGCTACAGCCACGTCATGCACATCGTCTCCACCGTCACCGGCAGCCTCGGCGCCGGGCGCACCGCCTTCGACGTGCTCACCGCCTGCTTCCCGGCGGGCACCCTGTCGGGCGCCCCCAAGCCCCGCGCGATGCAGATCATCGACGAGCTGGAACCGACCCGCCGCGGCCTGTACGGGGGCGCGGTGGGCTATCTGGACTTCGCCGGCGACTCCGACACCGCCATCGCCATCCGCACCGCCGTGCTGCGCGACGGGACCGCGTACGTGCAGGCGGGCGCCGGCATCGTCGCCGACTCCGACCCGGTCAGCGAGGACACCGAGTGCCGCAACAAGGCCGCCGCGGTGCTCCGTGCCGTCGCCACGGCGGGCCGGATGCGCGAGTCCCGCGGCGAGTGAGCCGAGGCGGCGGTCCGCCGCCGGGGCGGCGGAGGGCGCCCCGGAGGCGGACGGGCCCGACGCAGGGGGGATAGTGGTGGGGTGAGCAGCGCCGTACCCCAGCCCCGGACCACCGCCGAACCCGAGGAGAAGCCCGCCGCCCGAGCGGCGGGCGGCCGCCGCGGCCTCGTCCTCGCCCTGTCGAGCGGTGTGCTCGGCGCCGCCGTGGTGCTGATCGCCGCGGGCAAGACCTGGCAGCGGGGCACCGCGCCGTACGCCGGCGGCGGGATGCCGGTCGAGGTCTCCGGACACCAGGTCACCGGGGTGCCGGGCGCGCTCGCCCTGGTGGGACTCGCCGCGCTCGTGGCGGTCTTCGCCGTACGAGGCGCGGCGCGGCTGGTCGTCGCCGGGCTGCTGGCGCTGTGCGGCGCCGGAGCCCTCGCGGCGGCACTGCTCGCGCTCGGCGACACCACGGCCCTGGACGCCGCGGCGGCGACCGCCAGCGGCCTGACCCGCACCACCGTCACGGGCGACTCCACCAGCGCCTGGCCGGCGGTCTCGGCGGCCGGAAGCGCGCTCGTCCTGCTCGCCGGGGCCGTCGCCCTGCTCCGCTCGCCGGCCTGGCCCGGCATGTCGAGCCGGTACGACCGCGGCACCGCCCCGAAGGCGGCGCGTCCCGGCCGTACGGCTCCCGGTGCGGACGAGGAGCGCCCCGAGGACCTGTGGAAGGCGCTGGACCGCGGTGAGGACCCCACCGAGGCGCCCTGACGCGCCGGGCCACCCCCCGCGCGCGGAGCGTGAGCGGAACGGGGGACAATGGCGCGTGACGCGCGCCATCGCGCGGGCGAACGAACTGACGACCCTTTGTAGAACGACTTGGGAGCACTCATGGCGGGCAACAGCCACGGACACACCCCTGCCGCCTGGACCGGCGTGACCATCGCCTTCATCGGCTTCTGCGTCGCGGCTGCCTTCGTCGTCCTGGCGGAGCCGATCGGTATGTTCGCCGGACTGGCCGTCGCCGGCCTGGGCGGTCTGGTCGGCCTCGGCATGCGCGCCGCGGGCCTCGGCAAGCCGATGCCGGAGAAGCAGCACGGCTGACCTCCGCACCCGGCCCCGGAGCCGCCCCGGCACGCACGCCGGCGGCGGCTCCCGCGCTTTCCGGCCACCCCGGGTGTCCCCGGCGGGCGCGGCGCGGGACAATCGCCGCGTGACCGAGACCACCGCCAGGCCGAAGCCGAGTGCCCTCGCCGCCCCGCTGGGCGTCCTCGGCGGCGTCGCCGCTGCCTTCGCGTACGTCGGCACCTTCGACCCGAACGAGGCCGGGCACTACCCGGTCTGTCCCCTGCTGCACTACACGGGCCTGTACTGCCCGGGCTGCGGCGGGCTGCGCAGCGCCTACGCGGTCGTGCACGGCGACTTCGGCGCGGCGCTCGGCCTCAACGCGCTGGCCGTGGCGGGCTACGCGCTCTTCGCGGTGCTGTGGACCGTCTGGCTGACACGGGCGCTGCGCGGCAGGTCCTTCGAGATCCGGCTGCGGGCCGTCCACTGGTGGGTGATCGCGGGCGCGGTGCTGCTCTTCACCGTCGTCCGGAACCTTTCGTTCGGGGCCCCGTTGGCACCCTGACCGGCGCCGGAGGGGCGTCCGGAGTGTCCGTCCGTCGGGCCTGCGCCCCGCCGGATGCAGGTCCTCCGCCCCCCGGCGGTTACCATCGCAGTGCTGGTGGAACATCTCACTGGCTTGATCGTTTCGCTTTCGGAAGGGGTCCTCTCGCGTGAGTGTGCTCGACGAGATCATCGACGGAGTCCGCGAGGACCTCGCCGAGCGGCAGGCCCGGGTCTCCCTCGACGAGCTCAAGGAGCGGGCTGCGAAGGCGCGTGACGCCAAGGACGGCGTGGCGGCCCTGCGGGGGGACAGCGTCAAGGTCATCTGCGAGGTCAAGCGGTCCAGCCCCTCCAAGGGCGCCCTGGCCGCCATCGCCGACCCCGCCGGCCTCGCCGCGGACTACGAGGCGGGCGGCGCCGCCGTCATCTCGGTCCTCACCGAGCAGCGCCGCTTCGGAGGCTCGCTCGCCGACCTCGAGGCCGTCCGCGGCAGGGTCGACATCCCCGTGCTCCGCAAGGACTTCATCGTCACCGCCTACCAGCTCTGGGAGGCCCGCGCCTACGGCGCCGACCTGGCCCTGCTGATCGTCGCGGCGCTGGAGCAGGACGCGCTGGTCTCCCTGATCGAGCGGGCCGAGTCCATCGGGCTCACCCCGCTGGTCGAGGTGCACGACGAGGAGGAGGTCGAGCGGGCCGTCGACGCGGGCGCCCGCATCATCGGCGTCAACGCGCGCAACCTCAAGACCCTCGAGGTCGACCGCGGCACCTTCGCCCGCGTCGCCCCGGAGATCCCCGACCACATCGTCAAGGTGGCCGAGTCCGGCGTCCGCGGCCCGCACGACCTCATCGCCTATGCCAACGACGGCGCCGACGCCGTCCTGGTCGGCGAGTCCCTGGTGACCGGCCGCGACCCCAAGGCCGCCGTGGCCGACCTCGTCGCCGCCGGCGCGCACCCCGCGCTGCGCCACGGGCGGGGCTGACCGGCACCATGACGACGTACGCGCGACTGGCCCGGGGCTGCCGTCCCCGTGGCTGCCGCGCGCCCGCGCGGCGCATCCTCGGGCGCCGCGTGCGGTACCACATCGGCTGCGAACCGGGTCAGATCAACGGGCGCCGATGGCGCTGACGGCCGCGCCGTCCTCCTGATCGGGGCACGGGTGTGCCCGCCGGCGTCCTGCCGGCGCTCCCGCCCGACGCGATCCCCCGGCCGATGACGTGCGCGCATGCCGCGGGCGGCGCCGAGCGCGCCGCCGGCGCCGTAACGTGACCATTGGTACGCGAAACCCTGGGGGCCGCAGACGCGCGCCCCCGAAGGAGCCGAGAACGTCATGTCCGAAGACTTCTTCATCCCCGACCCCGAGGGCCGGGTGCCCAGCGCCGAGGGCTACTTCGGCCGGTTCGGCGGCAAGTTCATCCCGGAGGCGCTGGTCGCCGCCGTGGACGAGGTCGCCGTGGAGTACGACAAGGCGAAGTCCGACCCCGCCTTCGCCGCGGAGCTCAACGACCTGCTGGTGCACTACACCGGCCGCCCCAGCCCGCTCACCGAGGTGCCGCGGTTCGCGGAGCACGCCGGCGGGGCGCGGGTCTTCCTCAAGCGGGAGGACCTCAACCACACCGGCTCGCACAAGATCAACAACGTGCTGGGCCAGGCGCTGCTCACCAAGCGGATGGGCAAGACCCGGGTCATCGCCGAGACCGGCGCCGGCCAGCACGGCGTGGCCACGGCCACCGCCTGCGCCCTGTTCGGCCTGGAGTGCACCATCTACATGGGCGAGGTCGACACCGAGCGCCAGGCGCTCAACGTCGCCCGTATGCGCATCCTGGGCGCCGAGGTCATCCCCGTGAAGTCCGGCAGCCGCACCCTGAAGGACGCGATCAACGAGGCGTTCCGCGACTGGGTCGCCAACGTGGACCGCACCCACTACCTCTTCGGCACGGTCGCCGGCCCGCACCCCTTCCCGGCGATGGTGCGCGACTTCCACCGCGTCATCGGCGTGGAGGCCCGCCGCCAGATCCTGGAGCGGGCCGGCCGGCTGCCCGACGTGGTCGCCGCCTGTGTCGGCGGCGGGTCCAACGCGATCGGCCTGTTCCACGCCTTCATCCCCGACGAGGGCGTACGGCTGGTGGGCCTGGAGGCGGCCGGCCACGGGGTGGAATCCGGCGAGCACGCGGCGACGCTCACCGTCGGCGAGCCCGGCATCCTGCACGGTTCCCGCTCCTACGTCCTGCAGGACGACGAGGGCCAGATCACCGAGCCGTACTCGATCTCGGCCGGCCTGGACTACCCCGGCATCGGTCCCGAGCACGCCTACCTCAAGGACACCGGCCGCGCCGAGTACCGCCCGGTCACCGACGACGAGGCGATGCGGGCGCTGCGCCTGCTCTCCCGCACCGAGGGCATCATCCCGGCCATCGAGAGCGCCCACGCGCTGGCGGGCGCGCTGGGAGTCGGCCGGGAGCTCGGCGAGGACGGCCTGATCCTGGTCAACCTCTCCGGGCGCGGCGACAAGGACATGGACACCGCCGCCCGCTACTTCGGGCTGTACGACGAGGCTGAAGGAGCACAGCGGTGAGCGGGCGGATCGAACTGCTGGACCGGACCCTGGCCGCGGCCAAGGCCGAGGGGCGTGCCGCCCTGGTGGCCTACCTCCCGGCGGGCTTCCCGACCGTGGAGGGCGGCATCGAGGCGGCCAAGGCGGCGCTGGAGGGCGGCGCCGACGTCGTCGAGATCGGCCTGCCGCACAGCGACCCCGTGCTGGACGGCCCGGTGATCCAGACCGCGGACGACATCGCGCTGCGCGGCGGGGTGCGGATCAAGGACGTGCTGCGCACGGTGCGGGAGGCGCACGCCGCGACCGGGAAGCCGATCCTGGTCATGACGTACTGGAACCCGGTCGACCGCTACGGCACCGAGCGCTTCGCCGCCGAGCTGGCCGAGGCGGGCGGCGCGGGCTGCATCCTGCCGGACCTGCCGGTGGAGGAGGCCGAGGTGTGGCGGAAGGCCGCCGAGCAGCACGGGCTGGCCACCGTCTTCGTGGTCGCCCCGAGCAGCCGGGACGAGCGGCTGGCGAAGATCACGGCGGCGGGCTCCGGCTTCGTCTACGCGGCCTCGCTGATGGGCGTCACCGGCACCCGGGAGAGCGTCGGCGCCGAGGCGGCCGACCTCGTGCGGCGCACCCGCGCGACCACCGAACTGCCGGTCTGCGTCGGCCTGGGCGTCTCCAACGCCGCCCAGGCGGCCGAGGTGGCGCGCTTCGCGGACGGCGTGATCGTCGGTTCCGCCTTCGTCAAGCGCCTGCTGGACGCTCCCGACCTCGAGCGGGGCCTCGCCGGGGTGCGCGCGCTGGCGGCGGATCTCGCCGAGGGCGTCCGGCGGTAGCGGCGGTTCACTCTCCCGGTCACTCTTCCGGGGGAAACTTGGGCCGGGGGTACGCGCGAGCGTGCCCCCGGTTCGTTGTGCCTGGGTGTGAGCGAGAAGAACCGTGAAGGAAAGCGCACCGCCCGGGATCGTCTGCAGGAGCAGCGCGAACAGGATCAGCGCCGCAACAAGCGCAAGAGGACGCTGATCGTCGCGGGCTCCGTGATCGGGGTCCTGGCGATCGGCGCCGTCATCGGGGTCGTGGTGTCCAACAGCGGAGGCGGTTCCGGCGCCCCGTCCGTCGCCCCGGTGGGCGCGACCGGCAAGGACAAGCTGGCCCTCCCGAACGGCGCGAGCGACGCCCCGTCCACGCTGACCGTGTACGAGGACTTCCGCTGCCCTGCCTGCGCGGCCTACGAGCACGAGCTCCGCGACACCATCCACAGCCTCCAGGACCAGGGCCAGCTCAAGGTCGACTACCACCTCGTCCGGCTGATCGACGGCAACCTGGGGGGCAACGGCTCGCTCCACGCCGCGAACGCCGCCGCCTGCGCGCAGGACGAGGGCAAGTTCCGCGAGTACCACGACGTCCTGTACTCGAACCAGCCGCAGGAGAACGACGACCGGTTCGCCGACAAGGCCTACCTGCTGGAGCTGGCGGGCAAGGTGCCGGGGCTGAAGACGCCCGCGTTCACGGCCTGTGTGAAGGACGGGACGTACGACGACTGGGTGAACGCCAACAACGAGGCCTTCGGCGCCGCCGGCTTCAACTCCACGCCCACCTTCCTGCTCAACGGCAGTGACAACCTCCTCGCGAAGGGGCAGCCGAATCTGACCGCGGACCGGCTGAAGCAGTTGGTCACCGAGGCCAACAAGGGCAAGAAGCCGGGCACCGCCACCCAGGGCGCCACTCCGCCGAGCGCCTCGGGCTCGCCGGGGCAGCCGAGCGGTTCCGCGTCCCCGGGAGGATCCCCGGCCGGCTCGCCGACCGGCTGAGCCGCCGCCCGTTATCCAGCCGTTGCCGGGCGGGTGCCCGCCGCACCCGCCCGGCACGGTAGCGTCGGCAGTGCCATGGAACTCATCGCATTCATCCCCAGCCCGTCGCGCGGGGTCATCCACCTCGGCCCCATTCCTCTGCGCGGCTATGCCTTCTGCATCATCATCGGTGTCTTCGTGGCCGTGTGGCTCGGCGGCAGGCGATGGGTCGCCCGCGGCGGACTGAAGACCACGGTCGCGGACATCGCCGTGTGGGCCGTGCCCTTCGGCCTGGTCGGCGGCCGCCTCTACCACGTGATCACCAGTTACGAGCTCTACTTCGGCGAGGGCAAGGACTGGGTCAACGCGTTCAAGATCTGGGAGGGCGGCCTCGGCATCTGGGGCGCCATCGCCCTCGGTGCCCTCGGCGCCTGGATCGCCTGCCGGCGCCGCGGCATCCCGCTGCCCGCGTACGCCGACGCCGTGGCGCCAGGTATCGCCTTCGCCCAGGCCATCGGCCGCTGGGGCAACTGGTTCAACCAGGAGCTGTACGGACGGCCGACCGACCTCCCGTGGGCCCTGAAGATCGACAGCGCCCACCGGCCGGCGGACAGCCTGGACGTGGCGACGTACCACCCGACCTTCCTGTACGAGTCGCTGTGGTGCGTCGGGGTCGCCCTGCTGGTCATCTGGGCCGACCGGCGGTTCAAGCTGGGCCACGGCCGGGCCTTCGCGCTCTATGTCGCGGCGTACACCGTCGGGCGCTTCTGGATCGAGTACCTGCGCGTCGACGACGCCCACCACGTCCTCGGCCTCCGTCTCAACGACTGGACGTCGATCCTGGTCTTCGTCGCCGCCGTGGCCTACATCGTCGTCTCGGCGAGGCTGCGGCCCGGCCGCGAGGAGATCGTCGAGCCGGCGGCCGTCACGGCCGGTGAGACCGCCGCGAAGGCCGATCCGGACACCGGGGACGGGGACGCGAAGAAGAGCGCGGACGCCAAGAGCGAAGACGCCAAGGCCGCGGACGCCAAGGAGGCCAAGGCCCCGGACGTCAAGGCCGCGGACGCCGAGGCCGAGGAACCGGAGCCGGACCTGGACCGCGACGAGGACGAGGACGAGGGCGTCTCCGTCGACGCCGAGGCCAAACCCGCCAAGAACCTCTGACGCGCTCGACGCGCAGCCCGCGGCCGCCGTTCACCACCCCGGTGACGGCGGCCGCGGCGTTGTGCGGGCCGACGTGTTTTCGCAGGTAGGGCAGGCTTTCCTTGCTGGAAACGCAGGGAATTCGAGCGTACGGTCGAGGCGTTCGAGGGAGGGACACGGGGTGTGCCGCCCCGGGGGAAGGAGCACGTGGACCATGCCGTCAGCCGTGGAGGACGAGCGGGCCGCGCCGTACCACGTGGCGCACCACACGCACCGTGATGTGAGCGGCGGCTGGCTGCGGCCGGCCGTGTTCGGGGCGATGGACGGCCTCGTGTCGAACCTCGCGCTCATGACCGGCGTCGCCGGCGGCAATGTCGCCCCCTCCACCATCGTGATCACCGGTTTGGCGGGACTCGCCGCGGGCGCCTTCTCGATGGCCGCGGGTGAGTACACCTCCGTGGCCTCCCAGCGCGAGCTGGTGCAGGCGGAGCTGGACGTCGAGCGGCTGGAGCTGCGCCGCAACCCGAAGGACGAGCTGCGCGAACTGGCCGCGCTGTACGTCGCCCGGGGCGTCGAGCCGGAGCTGGCCGTCGAGGTCGCCCGGCAGATGTCGAAGGATCCGGAGCAGGCCCTGGAGATCCACGCCCGCGAGGAGCTCGGAGTCGATCCGACGGACCTGCCGTCGCCGCTGGTCGCGGCCGGTTCCTCGTTCCTGTCCTTCGCCGTCGGCGCGCTGCTGCCGGTGCTTCCCTACCTGTTCGGCGCAACCGTGGTCTGGCCCGCGGTGATCGTCGCGCTGATCGGTCTTTTCCTCTGCGGTGCCGCTGTTGCGCGTGTGACGGCGCGCAGCTGGTGGTTCAGCGGACTTCGGCAGCTCGTCTTGGGCGGAGCCGCCGCCGGGGTTACCTTCGTTCTGGGCGCGCTGTTCGGCACCGCCATCGGTTGATCCGGGTAAGGGCCACAAGCCACTTGTTACCCGCTCGTTTCAGCGCGGCCGACACAGGGCATCAGTCTGTGGCGCCGTGGGCAGTGTCGCCTACGTCTCACGTGAGCGATGCTGGTCCATACTGCCTGCTCGTAGCGCTGTTCAGTCCACATGATGGAACCAGCTATCCACTTTTCGGCCATCGGGCCATCATGTAACCTGCACGAAATCGCAGAGGGCCAACGTCGTCCCTAGTGCGCATGTCATATGCCAGATGACGACGACGGGAGAGCCGATGCGTTCCGCGTCCACGCACCCCCAGGCCACCGGCTCCGGTTCCGGTTCCGGTTGGGCCCACATGGACGGGCGTCCCGCCCCCCAGGGGATGTACGACCCCCGCAACGAGCACGACGCCTGCGGTGTCGGCTTCGTGGCCACCCTCACCGGTGAGGCGGACCACGCGCTCGTGGAGCAGGCCCTGTCCGTACTGCGCAACCTGGAGCACCGCGGGGCCACCGGCTCCGAACCGGACTCCGGCGACGGTGCGGGCATCCTGATGCAGGTCCCGGACGCGTTCCTGAGGGCGGTCGCCGGCTTCGAGCTCCCCGCCGCCGGCCACTACGCGGTCGGCACCGCCTTCCTGCCGGTCGAGGACGAGGACCGCCGCAAGGCCGTCGAGTCCATCGAGCGGCTGGCCGCCGAGGAGAAGCTCACCGTCCTCGGCTGGCGCGAGGTGCCGATCGGCCCGGACATCCTCGGTGCCACCGCGCGCTCCACGATGCCGTACTTCGCCCAGCTCTTCGTCACGGACGCCGAGGGGGTGCGGTCCGGGATCGACCTCGACCGCCCGGCCTTCGTGCTGCGCAAGCGCGCCGAGCGCGAGGCGGACGTCTACTTCCCGTCGCTGTCGGCGCGGACGCTCGTCTACAAGGGCATGCTGACCACCGGCCAGCTCGAGCCCTTCTTCCCGGACCTGTCCGACGAGCGCATCGCCACCGCGATCGCCCTGGTGCACTCCCGTTTCTCCACCAACACCTTCCCCAGCTGGCCGCTGGCCCACCCGTACCGGTTCGTCGCCCACAACGGTGAGATCAACACCGTCAAGGGCAACCGCAACTGGATGCGCGCCCGCGAGTCCCAGCTCGCCTCGGAGCTCTTCGGCGGGGACCTGGAGCGGATCTTCCCGGTCTGCACCCCGGACGCCTCCGACACGGCGACCTTCGACGAGGTGCTGGAACTGCTCCACCTGGGTGGCCGCTCGCTGCCGCACAGCGTGCTGATGATGATCCCGGAGGCGTGGGAGAACCACGACTCGATGGACCCGGCCCGGCGCGCCTTCTACCGGTACCACTCCACCCTGATGGAGCCCTGGGACGGCCCGGCCTGCGTGACCTTCACCGACGGCTCCGTCGTCGGCGCGGTCCTGGACCGCAACGGACTGCGCCCCGGACGCTACTGGGTCACCGACGACGGGCTGGTCGTCCTCGCCTCCGAGTCCGGCGTGCTGGACGACATCGCCGCGGACAAGGTGGTCCGCAAGGGCCGGCTGCAGCCCGGGAAGATGTTCCTGGTCGACACCGTCCGCCACCGGATCATCGAGGACGACGAGATCAAGGCGCAGCTCGCCGCCGAGCACCCGTACGCGGAATGGCTGGACGCGGGCCTGATCCACCTCAACGACCTGCCCGAGCGCGAGCACATCGTGCACACCCACGCCTCGGTCACCCGCCGCCAGCAGACCTTCGGCTACACCGAGGAGGAGCTGCGGATCATCCTGGCGCCCATGGCCAAGACCGGCGGCGAGCCGCTGGGCTCCATGGGCACCGACTCGCCGATCGCGGCGCTGTCCGAGCGGCCCCGGCTGCTCTTCGACTACTTCACCCAGCTGTTCGCGCAGGTCACCAACCCGCCGCTGGACGCCATCCGGGAGGAGCTGGTCACCTCGCTGATCAGCGCCGTCGGCCCGTCCGGCAACCTGCTGGAGCCCTCCCCGGCGTCCTGCCGCAACATCACCCTGCCGTTCCCGGTGATCGACAACGACGAGCTCGCCAAGCTCATCCACATCAACGCCGACGGCGACCTGCCCGGCCTGAAGGCCGCGACGCTCTCCGGCCTGTACCGGGTCTCCGGCGGCGGCGAGGCACTGGCCGCGCGGCTCACCGAGATCTGCGCCGAGGCCGACGCCGCCATAGAGGACGGCGCGCGCCTGATCGTGCTCTCCGACCGGCACTCGGACGCCGAGCACGCGCCGATCCCGTCGCTGCTGCTCACCTCCGCCGTCCACCACCACCTCATCCGCACCAAGCAGCGCACCCAGGTGGGCCTGCTGGTCGAGGCGGGCGACGTCCGCGAGGTGCACCACGTCGCGCTGCTCATCGGCTACGGCGCCGCGGCGGTCAACCCGTACCTGGCGATGGAGTCGGTGGAGGACCTGCTGCGCGCGGGCACCTTCCTCCAGGGTCTGGAGCCCGAGGCGGCCATCAAGAACCTGATCAAGGCGCTGGGCAAGGGCGTGCTGAAGGTGATGTCCAAGATGGGCATCTCCACCGTCGCCTCCTACCGCGGCGCGCAGGTCTTCGAGGCCATCGGCCTGGACACCGACTTCGTCGACACCTACTTCCACGGCACCACGACCAAGATCGGCGGCGCCGGCCTGGACGTGGTCGCCAAGGAGGTCGCCGCCCGGCACGCCAAGGCCTACCCCGCCTCCGGCATCGCCCCGGCGCACCGCCGGCTGGAGATCGGCGGCGAGTACCAGTGGCGCCGCGAGGGCGAGCCGCACCTGTTCGACCCGGAGACGGTCTTCCGGCTGCAGCACGCCACCCGCTCCCGCCGCTACGACATCTTCAAGCAGTACACGGACCGGGTGAACGAGCAGTCCGAGCGCCTGATGACGCTGCGCGGCATGTTCGCGTTCAAGGACGGCGAGCGCGCCCCCATCCCGGTCGACGAGGTCGAGCCTGTCTCCGAGATCGTCAAGCGCTTCTCCACCGGCGCCATGTCGTACGGCTCCATCTCCCGCGAGGCGCACGAGACGCTCGCGATCGCCATGAACCAGCTCGGTGGCAAGTCCAACACCGGCGAGGGCGGCGAGGACCCGGACCGCCTGTACGACCCGGCCCGCCGCTCCGCGATCAAGCAGGTCGCCTCCGGCCGCTTCGGCGTGACCTCCGAGTACCTGGTCAACGCGGACGACATCCAGATCAAGATGGCCCAGGGCGCCAAGCCCGGCGAGGGCGGGCAGCTGCCCGGCCACAAGGTCTACCCGTGGGTGGCCAAGACCCGGCACAGCACGCCCGGCGTCGGCCTGATCTCGCCGCCGCCGCACCACGACATCTACTCCATCGAGGACCTGGCGCAGCTGATCCACGACCTGAAGAACGCCAACCCGCAGGCCCGCATCCACGTGAAGCTGGTCTCCGAGGTCGGCGTCGGCACGGTCGCGGCGGGCGTCTCCAAGGCCCACGCGGACGTCGTGCTGATCTCCGGCCACGACGGCGGCACCGGCGCCTCCCCGCTGACGTCGCTGAAGCACGCGGGCGGCCCCTGGGAGCTGGGCCTGGCCGAGACGCAGCAGACGCTGCTCCTCAACGGCCTGCGCGACCGCATCGTCGTGCAGACCGACGGCCAGCTGAAGACCGGCCGCGACGTCGTCATCGCCGCCCTGCTGGGCGCCGAGGAGTTCGGCTTCGCGACCGCCCCGCTGGTGGTCTCCGGCTGCGTGATGATGCGGGTGTGCCACCTGGACACCTGTCCGGTCGGCATCGCCACCCAGAACCCGGTGCTGCGCGACCGCTTCTCCGGCAAGGCCGAGTACGTGGTGAACTTCTTCGAGTTCATCGCGCAGGAGGTCCGCGAGCTCCTGGCCGAGCTGGGCTTCCGCTCGATCGAGGAGGCCGTCGGCCACGCCGAGCTGATCGACACCACGGCCGCGGTCGACCACTGGAAGGCCCAGGGCCTGGACCTGGCCCCGCTCTTCCACGTGCCCGACCTGCCCGAGGGCGCGGCCCTGCACCGCACCACCGACCAGGACCACGGTCTGGGCAAGGCGCTGGACAACGAGCTGATCGCGCTCGCCAAGGACGCCCTCGAGAACGGCGACCCGGTCCGCGCCCAGATCAAGGTCCGCAACGTCAACCGCACGGTCGGCACCATGCTGGGCCACGAGGTGACCAAGAAGTACGGCGGCGCCGGGCTCCCCGAGGACACCGTGGACATCACCCTGACCGGCTCCGCGGGCCAGTCCTTCGGCGCCTTCCTCCCCAAGGGCATCACGCTCCGCCTGGAGGGCGACGCCAACGACTACGTCGGCAAGGGCCTGTCCGGCGGCCGCGTGATCATCCGTCCCGACCGGGGCGCCGACCACCTGGCCGAGTACTCGACCATCGCCGGCAACACCATCGCGTACGGCGCCACCGGCGGCGAGCTCTTCCTGCGCGGTACCACCGGCGAGCGCTTCTGCGTCCGCAACTCCGGTGCCACCGTCGTGTCCGAGGGTGTGGGCGACCACGGCTGCGAGTACATGACCGGCGGCCGCGCGGTCGTCCTGGGCCCGACCGGCCGCAACTTCGCGGCCGGCATGTCCGGCGGCATCGCGTACGTCCTCGACCTCGACCCGGACAACGTGAACACCGGCATGGTGAACGTCGAGGAGCTGGACGCCGACGACATCAAGTGGCTGCACGACGTGGTGCGCCGCCACCAGGAGGAGACCGGCTCCACCGTCGCCGAGCGCCTGCTCGCCGACTGGGGCCACACCCTCACCCGCTTCGGCAAGGTCATGCCGAGGGACTACAAGGCAGTGCTCGCCGCCAAGAACGCCGCCGAGCAAGCCGGGCTCTCCGAGTCCGAGACCGTCGCGAAGATGATGGAGGCGGCAAATGGCTGACCCGAAGGGCTTCCTCACCACGCCCCGCGAGACCGCTCCGACCCGTCCGGTCGAGGAGCGCAAGCAGGACTGGAACGAGGTCTACGTTCCGGGCGGACTGCTGCCGATCATCACCAAGCAGGCCGGACGCTGCATGGACTGCGGCATCCCCTTCTGTCACAACGGCTGCCCGCTGGGGAACCTGATCCCCGAGTGGAACGACTACGCCTACCGTGAGGACTGGAAGGCCGCCAGCGAGCGCCTGCACGCGACCAACAACTTCCCGGAGTTCACCGGCCGCCTCTGCCCGGCGCCCTGCGAGTCCGCCTGCGTGCTGGGCATCAACCAGCCCGCGGTGACCATCAAGAACGTCGAGGTCACCATCATCGACAAGGCCTGGGACAGCGGCGACGTCACCCCGCAGCCCCCGGACCGGCTCTCCGGCAAGACCGTCGCCGTCATCGGCTCCGGCCCGGCGGGCCTCGCCGCCGCCCAGCAGCTGACCCGGGCGGGCCACACGGTCGCGGTGTACGAGCGGGCCGACCGCATCGGCGGGCTGCTGCGCTACGGCATCCCCGAGTTCAAGATGGAGAAGCGGCACATCAACCGCCGCATCGAGCAGATGCGCGCGGAGGGCACCAAGTTCCGCACCGGCGTGGAGATCGGCCGCGACCTGGACGGCGCCAAGCTGCGCAAGCGGTACGACGCCGTGGTCATCGCCGCGGGCGCCACCCAGTGGCGCGACCTGCCGGTCGAGGGACGCGACCTCAAGGGCGTCTACCAGGCCATGGAGTACCTGCCGCTGGCCAACAAGGTGCAGGAGGGCGACTTCGTGACCCCGCCGGTCTCGGCCGAGGGCAAGCACGTGGTCGTCATCGGCGGCGGCGACACCGGTGCCGACTGCGTCGGCACCGCCCACCGCCAGGGCGCCCGCTCGGTCACCCAGCTGGAGATCATGCCGCGGCCGTCCGACGACCGCCCGGCCCACCAGCCCTGGCCGACCATGCCGATGACCTACAAGGTCACCTCGGCCCACGAGGAGGGCGGCGAGCGCGTCTACGCCGTCAACACCGTGAGGTTCGAGGGCGACGAGGAGGGCAACGTCAAGGCGCTGCACCTGGTCGAGGTCGAGTTCCAGGACGGGAAGTTCGTCCCGCAGCCGGGCACCGAGAAGGTCTTCCCGGCCGAACTGGTCACCCTCGCCATGGGCTTCACCGGCACCGACCAGGAGAACGGCCTGGTCGGACAGCTCGGCCTGGAGCTGGACGCCCGGGGCAACGTCGCCCGGGACAAGGAGTTCGCCACCAACGTGGACGGCGTCTTCGTCGCCGGTGACGCCGGCCGCGGACAGTCGTTGATCGTGTGGGCCATCGCCGAGGGCCGTTCCGCGGCCCGCGCGGTGGACCGCTACCTCACCGGCAGCAGCATCCTGCCGGCCCCGATCCGCCCGACCGACCGCCCGCTGACGGTCTGACGGACCGGCATCACCCCCAGGACGTCCCGTACAAGGGCGTACGGAACGCGACGCCCGCCCTCACCCGACCGGGGGCGGGCGTCGCACTGTCAACTCCCTGAATTCCACCGCCGCGTCCTCGGTGTAGGCGCCCACACTGCCCCGCGTGTAGGGGCGTTCGGTGTCGGTGAACGAGGTCAGGAAGCGCCCGTCGACCCTGATCGTGACGCCGGGGCCGCGCTGCTCCACCTCGACCCGGTACCAGTGCCCGGTGGGGAACGGCGTCGGCCCGGTGGCCAGGAAGCGCTGGCCGCCCGGGTAGGCCGGATCGCGCTTGCCCAGCTCCCAGCCGTTGGGCTTGAGGGCGACGTAGGAGAAGTGCTCCGGGTCGGTGTACGCCCAGACCAGCCACGGCACCTCCCAGGGATTGGGGCGGGGGGTGCGCAACTGGCGGTGTGTGCGCATCCGGGCCGTGTACACCATGTCCCCGTACTTCTCGGTGGAGACCACCAGCCCCGCGTGGGTGACGTCCGGGCGGGACGCGGTGCCGGGGGAGAGCCGCAGCGTCGTGGCGTCCCCGCGGTTGTCGCCGTAGCCGTCGTACACCGACAGCCAGCGGCCGTGCACCGTGCCGTCCGTCCAGCCCGGCCCGGCCCCGCCGCGCTCCCCGCCCGCGTACACCACGGCGCCCACCAGCAGCAGGAGGGCGAGTACCGGACCCGCGCGCCGCGGGCCCCTCCGCCGCGGGGGGCGGAGGGGCCGGGGCGGGGTGGAGCCCAGGACGGTGGTCATGCCGCGGGGGAGGGCTCCGGGGTGCGGGGCGGCGGGACCGCGGAGGAGAGCGGGGTGGGCACGTCCTCCCCGAAGTCCTCGGCGAGCTGCGCGAGCACGCGTTCGGCCGCGCGCCCGTCGCCGAACGGATTGCCCGCCGTCGCCATGCGGTGGTACTCGGCGGGGTCGTCCAGCAGCCGGCCCGCGGCCGTCAGGATCGCCTCGGGATCGGTGCCGATCAGCCGGGCCGCGCCCACCTCGACTGCCTCCGGCCGCTCGGTCGTCGTCCGCAGCACCAGCGCGGGCTTGCCCAGACTGGGCGCCTCCTCCTGGATGCCTCCGGAATCGGTGAGGACGAGCTCGCAGTCGGCGAGGGTGGCGGCGAAGTCCGGGTAGCCCAGCGGCTCGACGACATGGACGGCGTGGTGGCCGGTCAGTTCGGGCAGCAGCGCGTCGCGCACCGCCGGGCTCTTGTGCAGCGGCAGCAGGATCTCCACGTCCCCGCGCTGGCCGAGGCGGCGCAGCGCGCGGCCCATGGCGCGCATCCGCTCGCCCTGGTTCTCCCGGCGGTGCAGGGTGAGCAGCACCCGGCGGCGTCCGCTGCCGGGGAAGGCGCTGCGGCCCACGCCCTCGCCGAGCACCCACAGCAGGTTGTCGATGACCGTGTTGCCGGTGGTGAACACCTGTGTGTCGGGGGTGCCCTCGGCGAGCAGGTGCGCGGCGGCCCGCGGGGTGGGGGCGAAGTGCCAGCGGGCGATCCGCCCGATCAGCCGGCGGTTGAGCTCCTCGGGGAAGGGGTTGTCGAGGACGCCGGTGCGCAGCCCCGCCTCGACGTGGGCGACCGGGACGCGCTCGTAGAAGGCGGCCAGTGCCCCGGCCAGCGCGGTGGTGGTGTCGCCCTGGACGATCACCAGGTCGGGGCGGTCGTTCCTGATGACCTCGCCCAGTCCCTCCACCAGACGGGCCGTCAGCTCCGAGAGCCGCTGGCGCTCGCGCATCACCTCGAGCCCGGCCGTGGCCGGCACCTGGAGCAGCTCCAGCATCTGGTGGAGCATCTCGC
Organism: Streptomyces sp. NPDC026673; assembly: GCF_040638135.1. Lineage (NCBI taxonomy): Bacteria > Bacillati > Actinomycetota > Actinomycetes > Kitasatosporales > Streptomycetaceae > Streptomyces > Streptomyces sp. NPDC026673. Next base: position 66,673 of record NZ_JBEZXR010000039.1, read on the forward strand.
GGTGCTGCCCGGTGGTGACCACGATCGGCTCGAACAGCTTCGAGGCCGCCATCGCACGGGCCACGGGGGCGAGTTTGATCACCTCCGGCCGGGTGCCGAGGACGAGCATCGCGCGGATCGTGCCCGTCGTTCCGGGTGATTGGGACGGGTGGGCGGACATGGTTCCCCCTGGGACGGTGGTGCCGGTGATCGGGACGGGAAGGAGTACGGGCCGTCAGGTGCGCGCGGTCTTCAGCCAGGTGCGCTTGCCGGTGAGCATCCGCCACAGGCCCCACCACCCGGCGGCGAACCAGATGTAGCCGTAGAGGATGAAGGCGTGCGCCACCAGGACGGAGCGCACCAGCCCGAGCGTGCGCTCGCGCCTGGCGTAGACGAAGCCGTAGACGTAGGCCGCGGTGAAGGAGAGCAGATACGGGCCGAGCAGCCACATCGGCGAGACCAGCGGCCGGCCCTCCTGGAACGAGGCGACGACGGTGCCGGCGACGGCGATCAGGAAGGACAGCGGCAGCAGCGAGGTGAGCAGGATCAGCACCGGGCTGGACAGGTGGTAGAGCAGGTCGAGTGCGGGCCGGGTGGCCACCTCGCGCAGGATCAGCGGTACCAGGCCCGCCGACTGCAGATGGCCCTGGAACCAGCGGGAGCGCTGGCGCACCAGCCGCCGCACGTCGAGCACGGCCTGCTGGGAGACGGCGGCGGTGGTGCAGTACTGGTTGCGCCAGCCGCGGGCGATCAGCCGGACCCCGAGATCGAGGTCCTCGGTCAGGCTGTCGCTCCACGGGCCGTCGCCGCCGAGCGTGTCGAGCGCGGACAGCCGCATGAACTGCCCGTTGCCGCCCATGCCGACGCTGCCCAGGAAGCGCCGGGCGCTCTGGAAGACGTCGCCGTAGACGACGAATTCCATGTCCTGCAGCCGGGCCAGCAGGCCCAGGTGACGGTTGTACATGCGGACGCCGATCTGGACCGCGCCGGTGGCCGGGTCGTCGAAGTACGGGTCGACGGCCTGGAGGGTGTGCGGGTCGAGCCGGCCGTCGGCGTCGACGACGCAGATGACGACGTCCTCGGGCGCGCGGTGGCCGAGCAGTCCGGCGGCCCGCAGATGGCGCACGCCCGCGTTGAGCGCCGCGCCCTTGCCGCGCCGGGCGTCGGGGAGCCGGCGCCGGTAGAGCCAGACCCGCGAGCTGTCGGCGGCCCGGGCGACCTCGGTCGTACGGTCGTCGGAGGCGTCGTCGATGACCAGTGCCATGAAGCTGTCGGCGGGCAGTGAGGTGATCCGGGCCAGGCTCTCCGCGAGGACCTTCTCCTCGTTGAGGCAGGCGAGCAGGAAGACGTAGAAGCGCTGCCGGCCCGGCTGGCGCACCCGGCGGATGTGCCGCCGGGAGAGCAGGAACAGCGCGGTGTTGTAGGTTCCGGCCATCACGATCAGCGCGGTCGCGGCCCACAACGCGAACCGGCCGGTCACGAGCCGCCTCCGGAGGGGCGGCCGGCTGCCGCCGCCGCACGGGCCGAGGGCCGGCGGAGCCAGAGTCTCGTCGCGATCAGACCGAATGCGATCAAGCAATACAGCAGAAAGCCCATCCCTGCCGCTATTTGTAAACCCCTGGCGAACGGAATGCCAGGAACAGCCCTCGAAGCCGTGGCCATACCGGCCAACGGCAGCATTGTGCCCAGCGCGGGCCTTCCGTACATGAGTGAGTCCCCCCAATGCGTTCCGGTGTGAAAGTGCCCCGGAACTTCAGGGCAGGAAGTTAGCAGATACTTTTTGATGATCATCGCCCTGGAGGTGGCGCGTGCGCTCGTGCGCGGGGCGTGCGCCGTATCGCCGCAGCTCGCGGCCGTGCGGCGAAAGAGAAATTCACCCTTCCGAGGGCATCGGTTTCCGTTGCGGAATGAATAATCGAACGAGAAGTGGATCCGATGATCGTGTTGACAGCCGGCATTGTCGCTCTGAACAATCGGCGATCTCTTCCGTACCGGTGCAATGGGGGGAATCATGCAATCCCGCATCGGGGGGCCGGGCACGTCCCGGGCCTCCGTCATCGTCATGCTCATCGCGGCCCTATTGGGGGCCGCATTCCTGTCCGCCGCGCCCGGCGGTGCCGCCGGGCGCGGTCCGGCCGCCAAGGGCGACCACCACCGCCACCACGGCGGGCTCCCGGGCGGCCGCGCGGGCCTCGGCAAGGTCGACTTCACGGGCTGGGCCAAGGCCCAGCGCGCCGCCGACCGCGAACGGCGCGCCAAGGGACCGGCCCGCGGGGCCACCCAGCCCCGGGCCGGCCGCGACCTGGCGGGCGCGCGCGCCCCACTGGCCGCGGGGCCCGAACGGGCCGCGGCGGCCGCCGACGCCGGCACCAAGGCGCTCGTCCTGTACGACACCGCGGGCCCCTACGGGCACCTCGGCGAGCTGTACGCCATGGCCGCCGCCAACCTCGGCGGCCACTTCGGCACGGTGACCGCCAAGCCCGTCTCGCAGTACACCGCGGGCATGGTCGACCAGTACACGGCCACCTTCTACATCGGCTCCACCTACTACGGCGGTGCCGTCCCCGACGCCATCCCCGCCGCCTTCTACCAGGACGTGGTCACCACCACGCGCCCGGTCACCTGGCTCGCCGACAACATCTGGTCGCTGGCGAACGCGACCGGGACCGCCCAGTTCCAGGCCAAGTACGGCTGGGACCCGACCACGTCGTACTTCGAGGCGAACGGCGGCGTCGGCACCGTCACGCAGGTGACGTACAAGAACCAGACCCTCACCCGGAAGATCCCCGCCGGACAGGACGGCGGCGTGCTGCGCCCCAACATCGCGACGGGGCCCGGCTACCCGGCCGTGACGCAGCTGGCCACCGCCCGCGACACCAGCACCGGCACCGACTTCCCGTGGGCCGTGCGCTCGGCCAACCTCACTTACATCGGTGAGATCCCCTTCGCCTACGTCTCCGAGAGCGACCGGATCATCGCCTTCGAGGACCTGCTCTTCGACTCGCTCGCCCCCGCCACCGCCGAGCGGCACCGGGCCATGCTGCGGCTGGAGGACATCAGCCCCAACTCCGACCCCGCCGAGCTGCGCGCCATCGCGGACTACCTCGCCGCGGAGCAGATCCCCTACGGCATCAACGTCATCCCCGTCTACACCGACCCCAAGGGCACCTACAACAACGGCCGGGCGCAGACCGTCACCCTGGCGCAGCGCCCCCAGCTGGTCTCCACGCTGAAGTACATGCTCCAGCACGGCGCCGTGCTGATGAACCACGGCTACACCCACCAGAACGGCACCACCGCCAATCCCTACAACGGCGTGACCGGCGACGACTTCGAGTTCTACCGGGCCCATGTCGACGCCTCCGACAACGTGGTCTACGACGGCCCGGTCGCCGGCGACTCCGCCCTGTGGGCGCAGTCCCGGGTCACCCTCAGCCTCACCCAGTTCGCCCTCGCGGGTCTGCCGGTGCCCAAGCTCTGGACCACCCCGCACTACGCGGCCTCGGCGACCGACTACAAGGTCTTCGCCCAGAACTACACCGCGCGCCTGGAGCGTTCGCTGTACTTCTCCGGCACCCTCGGCGGCGGCACGAACGACCCCAACCGCTTCATCGGGCAGTTCTTCCCCTACGTCGTCAAGGACGTGTACGGCACCAAGGTGCTGCCCGAGAACATCGGCAACTACGAGCCCGAGGCCTACAACAACCACCCGGCGCGGCTGCCCGCCGACCTGATCGCCTCGGCCAAGGCGAACCTCGCCGTCCGCGACGGCTTCGCCAGCTTCTTCTACCACCCCTACTACCCGGTCCAGCCGCTCAAGGAGACGGTCGAGGGCATCCGCGCCCTGGGCTACACCTTCGTCAGCCCCGCGACCGCCGGATGACCCTGTTCGGGAGGACCGCCGCCGCGACCGTCGCGGCGGCGGTCCTCGCCCTGACCGCGGGGTGCACCACCACCGGTGCCCGGCCCGCGGACCGCCCGGACGGCCGCCCCGGCGACCGGCCCGGGGCCGCGGCGGACGAGCGGATCCACGGCATCGCGCTGCCCTCCTGGTCCGCGGGCGACTACGACAGCCCCGCCGCCGGGCGCTATCTGCGCGGCATCGCCGCCACCGGCGCACGATGGGTGTCCCTGACTCCCACCTGGTACCAATCCGGCGTCCACGACGCCTCGATGCGCACCACCGAGGAGACCGCGAGCGACGCGAGCCTGCGGCGGATCATCCGCAGGGCCCATGCCGCCGGACTGAAGGTGCTGCTCAAACCGCATGTCGACCTCACCGGCGGCGGCGACCGGGCCGGCATCAGGCCCGCCGACCGCGACGCGTGGTTCGCCGCGTACACCCGCTTCATCGCCCACTACGCGGAACTGGCGGACGGGCTCGGCGTCGAGCGGTTCTCCGTCGGCACCGAACTGGCCGGCACGTCGCGGGACGGCGGCCGCTGGCGTGCGGTGATCCGGGCCGTCCGGGAGGCCTACGCCGGCCCGCTGGTCTACGCCGCCAACTACGACGAGTACGAACGGATCCCCTTCTGGGACGCCCTCGACCTGATCGGCGTCGACGCCTACTGGCCGCTGGCCGAGCGCCCGACCGCCGACGCCCGCCGGCTGGGGGCCGCCTGGCGGCCCATCACCCGGGAGCTGGCGGCCTACTCCGCCCGGCACCACCGCCGCATCCTGTTCACCGAGGCCGGCTATGTCAGCCAGCGCGGGGCGACCACGGCGCCGTACTCCTGGACCGTCAGCCGGCAGCCCGCGGAGGCCGAGCAGGCGGCCGCGTACCAGGCGCTGCTCACCGCCCTCGACGGGGAGCGCTGGTGGGCGGGGGTGTGCTGGTGGATGTGGGACGACTGGCCGGACAGCGGGGAGACCCCGGCCCGGCTCGCGTACAGCCCGCACGGCAAACGCGCGGAGGAGGTACTGCGCCGCTGGTGGCGCACATGAACGTGACAATACGGGCTAAACGCTGACATTGTGTCGTCATGACGGCTCTCGCACCCGGCGCATCCGAGGACACGACGGACTTCGCCGACGCCGAACGCGGTTTCCTCGGTGCCCTGACCCCCGGCCGCGTCACCGATGGCACCGGCCGGGTGGTCTGGGACGGCGACGCGTATTCCTTCCTGCACGGCCCCTGCCCCGACACGGCGCACCCCGGCCTGTGGCGGCAGAGCCGGCTCGCCGCCAAGCAGGGCCTGTTCGAGGTCGTCGAAGGGATCTACCAGGTGCGCGGCCTGGACCTGTCGAACATGACCCTCGTCGAGGGGGACCGCGGAGTCGTCGTGATCGACCCCCTGCGCTCCGCCGAGTGCGCGGCCGCCGCCCTCGCCCTCTACCGCGAGCACCGCGGGAACCGCCCCGTCACCGCCCTCATCTACAGCCACTCGCACGTCGACCACTTCGGCGGCGCCCGCGGCGTGCTGCCGCACGGGCACGACCCGGTCCCCGTCCTCGCCCCGTCCGGCTTCCTGGACCACGCCGCCAGCGAGAACGTCGACGCCGGGGCCGCGATGACCCGCCGCTCCGTCTACATGTACGGCTCCGAGCTGCCCAAGGGCCCGGCCGGGCAGATCGGCTGCGGCCTCGGCCAGACCGCCTCCACCGGCAGCGTGACCCTGATCCCGCCCACCGTCCACGTCACCCGCACCGGCCAGGACGAGACGATCGACGGGGTCCGCATCATCTTCCAGCTCACCCCGGGGGCCGAGGCCCCCGCCGAGATGAACTTCCACTTCCCGGCCAAGCGCGTCCTGTGCATGGCCGAGAACGCCACCCACACCATGCACAACGTCCTGACCCTGCGCGGCGCGCAGGTCCGCGACGCCCGGTTGTGGGCGCACTACCTCAACGAGTCCCTCGTCCTCTTCGGCAACGCCTCCGACGTCGTGATCGCCTCGCACCACTGGCCCACCTGGGGCCGGGAGGCCATCCACCGGCTGCTGTCGCACCAGCGCGACCTGTACGCCTACCTCCACGACCAGACCCTGCGGCTGATCAACCGGGGCCTCACCGGCAGCGAGATCGCCGAGGAGCTGAGCCTGCCCCCGGCCCTGGAACGGCTCAACTCCAACCGCGGCTACTACGGTTCCCTCAGCCACAACGTGAAGGCCGTCTACCAGCGCTACATGGGCTGGTTCGACGGCAACCCGGCCCATCTGTGGCAGCACCCCCCGGCCGACGAGGCCCGCCGCTACGTGGACTGCCTCGGCGGCACCGACGCGACCGTCGCCAAGGCCAGGGAGTACGCCGACGCCGGCGACCTGCGCTTCGCCGTCACCCTGCTCAACCACGCCGTCTTCGCCGACCCGGGGCACGCCCCCGCGGCGGAGGAACTGGCCGTCCTCTACGAGCGCCTGGGGCACGGCTGCGAGAACGGGCCCTGGCGCAACTTCTACCTGATGGGCGCACAGGAGCTGCGGCAGGGCGTCACCAGGACCCCGGTCGTGATCGCCAACGCCGAGCTGACGGCGGCCCTCACCGTCGACCAGCTCATCGACTCCCTCGCCATCCGCGTCAACGGCCCCAAGGCCTGGGACACCCACCTGACCATCGACTGGCGCCTCACCGACGAGCACCGCACCTGGCACCTGACCCTCTCCAACGGCGCGCTGACCTACTTCTCCACCCAGGACGGGCGCCCCGGGGTCCGGCACGCCGACCTGACGCTCACCCTCACCCGGCCCGAGCTGCACCGGCTGCTGGCGGGCGGCCGCTTCGAGGGCGTCGAGCACGAGGGCGACCTGAAGGTGGTCGCGACCCTCGTCGGACTGCTGGACGGCGCGGACCAGGACTTCCCGATCGTCACCCCGTGACGGGTCCCGGCGACCCGGCAGTCCGGCGGCCCGGCACCCCCGACGCCCCGGCGCCTTCCGGCGCGCTCCGAACGGCCCGCTCCTTCGCGGCCGGGCCCGCCGTGACGGCCCGTCAAAGCGCCCGCAACGCCCCGCCATCCGCGCGGGCCGTACTCCGTTCGGCGTGATCCGCGCGCTGCCCCGGCCGTCCCGCCGAACGCCCCGCATAGCCTGACCGCCATGGTCGAACACCGCACCGTCGAGACGAACGGAATCCGGCTCCACATCGCCGAGGAGGGCGAGGGCCCGCTCGTCCTGCTGCTGCACGGCTTCCCCGAGTGCTGGTACTCCTGGCGGCACCAGTTCGCGCCGCTCGCCGCCGCGGGCTACCGCGTGGTCGCCCCCGACCAGCGCGGCTACGCCCGCAGCGAGCGGCCCGCGGCCGTCGACGCGTACACCGTCCTCGATCTCGTCGGCGACGTCATCGGACTGGTGCACGCCCTTGGCGAGAGCGGCGCCGTCGTCGTCGGCCACGACTGGGGCGCCCCGGTCGCCTGGCACAGCGCGCTGCTGCGGCCCGACGTCGTGCGCGCCGTCGCGGGTCTCAGCGTCCCGCCTACCCCGCGCAGCGGCGACACACCGCCCCTGCGGTCCATGCGGGAGCTGTACGACGGGCGGTTCTACTGGAACTACTTCGAACGCCCCGGGGTCGCCGACGCCGAGTTCGCCGCCGACCCGCGCACCACCTTCCGCCGCTTCCTGTACGGAGCCTGCGGCGACAACCCGGCCAACGACCCGGTTCCGGCCCAGCCCCTCGTCCCACCCGGCGGCGGTTTCCTCGACCTCGTCGGCGAGCCCGAGGAACTGCCGGACTGGCTCACCGAGGAGGACCTCGACACCTTCGCCGCCGAGTACACCGACGCCGGCTTCACCGGCGGGCTCAACTGGTACCGCAACCTCGACCGCAACTGGCGGCTGACCGCGCCCTGGGCCGGCGCCGCCCTCGCGGTCCCCGCCCTGTACGTGACCGGCGACCGCGACATCGTGTACGGCTTCCCGGGGATGTGCGAGCTGATCCCGGCGCTGCGGCAGCTCCACCCGACGCTGCGCGAACCGGTCGTGCTGCCCGGGTGCGGCCACTGGACGCAGCAGGAACGCCCGGCCGAGGTCAACGCCGCGCTGCTGGACTTCCTGCGCGAGGTCGCCCCTGCCACCGGCTGATCACGTGTCGCACTCCAGCACGGTGCGGCACAGCCCGCACCGTGCCCTCACCCGGCCCCGCACCGGCACCCGGATCCGCTGGTGGCACGTGGGGCAGGGGAAGGAGACCCGCTGGGGGTCGCCGCCCTCGAAGGCGTAGCCGGCGGCCGGGTACGCGGTGCCGCGCCGCCGGTCGTGGGCGTAGCGGCGGCGGCCCGCCCAGCCGCAGCCGACCATCGGCGGATGGCGCAGATCGGCCTCGGCGACCAGCAGCCCGGCCCGGTACGCCTCCCGGGCCCGGGGGCTGGTGAGCCACGGCTCGATGTCGTCGCCGAAGGCCTGTGCGCGCTTGGCCAGTACGTAGCCGAACTCCTCCGGGGTGAGGTAGCCCAGCTTGGACGCGGCCATGGTCAGCCGCTCGCCGCGCAGCGCCGGTTCCTCCCGGTAGGAGTCCAGCAGCAGCCAGCCCGCGCCCAGGTAGGCCGCGGCGGTGTCGGTGAGGATCTCGTTCTCCCGCACCCCCGGGTACTCCAGGCCGAGCCGGTGCAGATACACGTGCATGACCTCGTGCGCCAGCACCGCGCCCACATCGCGCCGGTCGTCCCGGAAGCGCGCGTGCAGCTCCACGAAGTACTCGGGTCCGGCGGCCAGTTCGACGTTGCCCGCGTGGACCATGTCCCGGAAGCTGACCACCATGCGGGCCTCCGGCAGCCGGAAGTGCTGCACGATCGCCCGGGCCACGCGCTGGGCGCCCAGGTGCAGGTCCTCGTCGGCGGGGAACGCCACCGCCTCCGGGCGCACGCTCGCCGGGAAGCGGCTCACCGTGTCGTAGGACAGCCGCCGGTAGAGCGCGGTCAGGGCGGCCCGCACCTTCTCCAGGTGCGGGAAGCCGTGCTCGATCGGGCTGGCCGACGGCTCGGTCACGGCGCCTCCCCCCAGCGGGTCCGACGCTTCGAGCCTACGCGTCGCCCCACGCCGTTGTCGCCGGGCGTTCCGGCCCGCCGTTCACTGCGCGCCGGCGGGTCCGAGGGTCTGCCCGTAGCAGAGGCAGAACGGATGCCCGGCCGGATCGGCGAAGACCCGGAAGCCGCTGCGCTGCCCGCCGCTGTCGTGCAGGAAGGACGCGCCGAGTGCGACGACCTCCTCGTGGGCCCGCTCCACGTCGGCGCGGGTGGGGACGTCGAAGTCGAGGTGGAACTGCTGGGGGTGCTCCGGGTCGGGCCAGCGCGGCGGCCGGTGGAAGGGCACCTCCTGGAAGGCGATCCGGGTGCCGTTCGGGGCCGTCAGGGTCACCCAGGAGGGGTCCTCGGCGTCCAGCTCCCAGCCGAGGATCCCCCGGTAGAAGGTGGCGAGCGCCGTCGGGTCCGGGCAGTCGATCACGGTGCACTGCAGAGTGGCGATCATCCGCCGAGCCTGCCCGGCGTCCTCCTCTGGACGCAAGATCCACGGCCGGGACCATACTTTCGGCTGATACGGAACCGGACGGTCGGGGGAGGCGGGCAGGCCCCCGCGCTCCGTAGCGTGGACCCGTGGCCGGCCCGCCCGTCGCCCGGCGGCCGGCCACCGCGTCCGTACCGTCCCCGCCCGAAGGACCCCGCCCCATGTCCGCCGCCTGTGCCGCCCCCGCAGCAACCGTCAGGACCGCCTCCGCCCGGATCGCCGCCGTCGCCGTCTGCTGTGCGGCGCTCGCGACGATCCTCGCGGTCGTCGCGGCCCGGGCGGCCGGTGTCCACGGGGCCGCCGGCCTTCCCGGCCCGGCCGTGACCGGCGCGCTCCTGCTGGTGGCGGGCGTCGGCGGCGTCCTCTACGCCGTCCGCCCGAGGTGAGCCGGGTGAGCGGGGGATGAGGATGACGCACCGCCGCATCAACGTCCTCGCCCTCGTCCTCCTCGCCGTGGCCGCCGCCGCGACCTGGGCGGTCACCCGCGCGGGGCAGGGCAGCGCGGCGGCCATCGTCCACGGCAGCACCTCCGCCCGCGCCTCCGACCCGGCCGCGCACACCCCCGTGCGCATCGACATCCCCAGCGCCGGCGTCCACGCCCGCGTCGTCGACCTCGGGCTCACCGACGACGGCACCCTCCAGACGCCCGCGGCCGAGCAGGGCGGCTACGCCGGCTGGTACGACCGCAGCGCCGCGCCGGGCGACACCGGCACCTCCGTGATCGTCGGCCACGGCGACGGCCGGCGCGGCCGCGCGGTCTTCCGCGACCTCGACGCGGTGCGCCCCGCCGACACCGTCGTCGTCACCCGCCGCGACGGCAGCCGCGCCCGCTTCACGGTCACGCGGGTCGAGGAGGTCCCCCGGCACTCCCTCCCCGCCGCGGCCCTGCGCACGGACGGCGACGCGCCCGCCCTGCGGCTCGTCACCTGCGGCGGAGAACGGGGGCACGGCGGCCACCGCGACCGCGGCCGGCCCGGCGGGATGCTGGTCGTGCACGCGACCGCCGTCCGCGCCTTCTGAGCCGCGCCGCCGTCCCGGTTGCCGCGGTATTTCCGGCGGAGGATCGTGAAGAGCGGGGCTGTCCCCGCATCGGACGACGGCGCCGAGCGCTCTCGCCGCCGCGGCATTTGGTGCGCCACCGCCGCGGGCGTCGTCCGGCGGACCCCGGGTCATGCCCCGTCGGCCGGGTCGCCTCGGGCACCCGGAACGCAGGGCCACGGGAGGCCGCGATGTGTTTCGTGCATTCTGGTACCGCAGGCGCCGGCAGCCTGGTGCAGCAGGCCTCCGCGGGACCGGCCGCGGCCGCGCTGTCGGCACTGGCCGCGGGCGGCGGAGCGGTCGGCGGCATGGACGTCGCCGGCTCCGGCAGCCCGGACGTGACGACGGGACCGGACGGGGACAAGGTCGTGGACGGGTTCGGCCGCGTACTGCACAACCGGTGGAACCGGGACCTGTCCCCGGTGACCACGGTACGGCCGGGGGAGGTCGTCCAACTGCTGTGCCGCGACGCCCTGGACATCGGCGCCGCGGCCCGGACGATGACTCCCGAGGCGACCCTGACCATCGACCTGGGGAAGGTTCATCCGCTCACCGGCGCCATCGAGGTGGAGGGCGCCAAGCCGGGCGACATCCTCGAGGTCGAGGTCCTGGACGTCGCCCCCCTCGTGGACTTCGGCTATGTCGTCGTCAGTCCGGCCCTGGGCCTCTTCGGATCCCTGCGCCCCGAACTGCTCGCCCCGCTCGCCCCCTGGAGCGAGGCCTCCCAGTTCAGCGACCCCACTCCCGGACCGGCCGCCGGCGCACTGCCGGAGGACCAGCCCTACAACAGCGGTGCCCCGTTCATCCAGTTGTTCGGCTTCGAGCGCGGCCAGACCACCGGATTCGCCACGTTCACCGGCGCCGACACCGGCCGGCAGGCCCGCATCCCCGTCGCGCCCTTCATGGGGATCATGGGCGTCGCACCCCTGCGCAAGGGCATGTACCGCACCTTCCCGCCCGATGTCAGCGGCGGAATGGGCGGCAACACCGACATCCGGCAGCTCGTCAAGGGAACGCGGATCCAGATCCCGGTCTACGCCGAGGGCGCGCTGTTCTCCGCCGGGGACGGGCACATGGCGCAGGGCGACGGAGAGGTGACCGGGACGGCCATCGAGACGCTCATGGCCGTCACGGTGCGGTTCGGCGTGATCCCGGACACCGTGATCGCCGGTCCCCGGGCCGTCGTGCCCGCCGCCGACCCGACCCAGCTGGCCATGACCGACGAGATGCTCGCGCAGGGCTACTACCAGACGACCGGCACCGGACCGGATCTGATGGAGAACGCGAAGAACGCGGTCCGGGACATGGTCGACTGGCTCGCCGGCGACCAGGGACTGAGCCTGCACGAGGCCTACACGCTCTGCAGCGTGGCGGGCGACCTGAAGATCAACGAGACGGTGGACCTGCCGTCCTGGCTCGTGTCGATGACCCTCCCGCGCGGCATCTTCACCTGACGGCCCGCCGGGACCGGACGCCCGGCGGCCCCTACGCCCGGTCCGCGCGATCGGGGACCGCGGGGAACCCCCGTGCGCCGGGGACGGGGCATGAGGGAGCATGACGGCATGCCTGCTCTCACACGTGCCGAGGCCGAGACCCGCGCCCGGCAGATCGCCGTCCGGCACTATGCCGTCGACCTGGACCTCACCCGCGGCGACGAGGTGTTCGGCTCGACCACCGTCATCGGGTTCACCGCCCTCGCCGACGGCGACACCTTCGTCGAGCTGAAACCAGCCGCCCTCCACAGCGCCGTGCTGGACGGGCGGCCGCTGGACCCGGCCGCCCTGGACGGCAACCGGCTGCCGCTCACCGGGCTCGCGGCCGGCCCGCACGAGCTGCGGGTCGAGGCGGACATGCGGTACTCCCGCACCGGTGAGGGCATGCACCGCTTCACGGACCCGGCGGACGGCGAGACGTATCTGTACACCCAGCTCTTCCTGGACGACGTGCAGCGCGTCATCGCGGCCTTCGACCAGCCCGACCTGAAGGCCGTCTTCGAGGTCACCGTCACCGCGCCGCCCGCGTGGACCGTCCTCGGCAACGGCGTGGCCGAGCGCACCGGGGAGGCCGAGGGCCGCTGGCGCGTCGCGGCGACCCCGCCGATCAGCACCTACCTGCTCGCCGTCGCCGCCGGACCCTGGCACTCGGTCCGCACCGAGCACGCGGGCCTGCCCTTCGGCCTGCACTGCCGCCGCTCCCTCGCCCCGTACCTGGACGCCGACGTCGAGGAGCTCTTCGACATCACCCGGCGCTGCTACGACCGCTACCACGAGCTGTTCGAGGAGCCGTACCCCTTCGACTCCTACGACCAGGCCTTCGTCCCCGAGTTCAACGCGGGCGCGATGGAGAACCCCGGCCTGGTCACCTTCCGCGACGAGATGGTCTTCCGCTCCGCCGTCACCGACACCGAGCGGCAGACCCGCGGCATGGTCGTGGCCCACGAGATGGCCCACATGTGGTTCGGCGACCTCGTCACCCTGCGCTGGTGGGACGACATCTGGCTGAACGAGTCCTTCGCCGAGTACATGGGCTACCAGGTGCTCTCCGAGGCCACCCGCTTCACCGGCACGTGGACCGACTTCGCCGTCGCGCGCAAGGGCTGGGGCTACGACGCCGACCAGCGCCCCTCCACCCACCCCGTCGCGCCGGCCCCGGAGGCCGTCCCCGACACCGACTCGGCGCTGCTCAACTTCGACGGCATCTCCTACGCCAAGGGCGCGTCCGCGCTGCGCCAGCTGGTCACCTGGCTCGGCCGCAAGGACTTCCTCGCCGGGATCAACGACCACTTCGCACGGCACCGCTTCGGCAACGCCGCGCTCGCCGACTTCATCGACTCCCTCTCCCGCGCCACCGACCGCGACGTCCACGGCTGGGCGGACCGCTGGCTGCGCACGACCGGCGTCGACACGCTCACCCCCGTTCCGGTGGCGGCCGACGGCGGCTGGCGGCTCGACGTGACGCACGAGGGCGGCCGCCCGCACCGCATCTCCGTCGCCGCGTACGACCGTGCCGACACCGACCCGGCCCAGCTGGTGCTGCGCGAGCGCTTCGAGACCGACGTGCCCGCGAACGGCGAGGCCTCCGGCGCCCGCCCGGGCCCGCGCCCCGACCTGGTGCTGCTCAACGACCAGGACCTCACGTACGCCAAGATCCGCTTCGACGCGCGGTCCTGGGACACCCTGGTCGCCGCGCTGCGCGGACTGCCGGACCCGCTCAGCCGCGCCCTGGTGTGGAACGCCGCCCGCGACCTCGTCCGGGACGGTGAACTCCCGCCCGCCGCCTACCTCGACGTGGCCCGCGCGCACCTGCCGCACGAGACCGACATCGCCGTCGTGCAGGGCGTGCTCGGCTTCGCCCGCGGGCAGATCGCCGACCGCTACCTCCCCGCGGCCGAGCGCCCCGGCGCCCTCGCCACCCTGGAGGACCTCGCCCGCGACCTGCTGAACCGGGAGGACCCGGGACTGCGGCTGGCCGCGGCCCGCGAGCTGATCGCCGCCACCGCCGACCCCGCCGCCCTGCGCGGCTGGTTCACCGAGGGGACCCTGCCCGGAGGTCCCGCGCTCGACCCCGAGCTGCGCTGGCAGATCCTCACCCGGCTCAGCGTCCTGGGCGCGGCCACGGCCGAGGACGTCGCCGCCGAACTGGACCGCGACCCGAGCGCCACCGGCCAGGAGGGCGCCGCCCGCTGCCGGGCCGCGCTGCCCGACCCCGAGGCGAAGCAGGCCGCCTGGGCGCGGATGTTCGAGGGCGACACGCTGTCCAACTACCTCTTCACCGCCACCGCCCAGGGCTTCTGGCAGCCCGAACAGCTGGACCTCGTCCGGGAGTACGTGCCCCGCTACTTCCCGGCCGCCGTCGCGGTCGCCGCCCGCCGCGGCCCCGCCCTCGCCGACGCCGCCGGCCGCTGGGCCTTCCCCGTGCCCGTCGTGGAGTCCGAGGTCCTGGAACTGGGCGAGGAGTGCCTGCGCTCGGGCGACCCCGCCCCCAGTCCCGCGCTGCGGCGCCGCCTCGCCGACCAGCTCGACGACCTGCGTCGCGCCCTGCGGGTCCGCACGGCCTCCGCGTAGCGGGTGCCCGGGGTGCGTCTGTGCGGGCCCGGTTGTCGTGTGCGGGTGCGTCGTGGTTGATGTTGGGGTTTCCCCGCCCGCCCGCCCTCCCCCAGCCTTCGGCCGGGGGTGCCCCCATCCGGCGCGGTCGGTGCGGGCCTGCGCTGGGCTCGTCTCGGGGTCGGTGCCGCGCCGGGGTACGCCCCCAGCCTCCGGCCGGGGGTACCCCCACCTCGGCGCTCGCGGCGCTGCCCTACATCGTTGGGCGCCGCGCGCACCGCTCGTCCCCCCCAGCCTTCGGCCAGGGGGAGCAGCCCGCCACACCCCCTCCGGTCGTTGACGCGCACGACGGCCAGAGGGGGTTCAGCAGGGCACTCGCTGCAACCCCGAACCGCTCCCTCACTCCGCACTTCCCCAGTTACCACTGGGCGGCACCCCCATGGGTCCGCCTGACCCGGTGAGCTTCGGTTGCGCACTCGCGGCAACCCCGGACCGCTTCCTCGCCCCCTGCGTCCCCCAGCTACCGCTGGGCGGTACCCCCGGGGTGCCTGACCCGGTGGGGGTGAGTTGGGCACGTGCGCCAGCCCCGGACCGCCCTTTGACCCCCCTCCGGGGATCAGGCGCGCTACGAGACGGAGGGGGCGGGGTCGTAGGGGTGGGCGTTCTGGACACTTACGTGTATTTGTTGT